>NZ_JBAWTG010000032.1:0-62712 GCF_037106235.1 Methylobacterium nigriterrae
GACGGCGACGACCTCGCCCTCCTGGGGCTTCTCCTTGGCGGTGTCGGGGATGATGATGCCGCCCTTGGTCTTCTCCTCGCCCTCGATGCGGCGGACGACGACACGGTCGTGCAGCGGACGGAACTTCATGAGCTGCCCTCTTGCTTCGAATTCAGAGATGGCGTTGATGCGGCCTCGGAACCGCACTCAGCACCGGCCGTTAGCACTCTCGAATGTTGAGTGCTAAAGCTGGCGGCGAGATAGGCGCGGTCGTTTTTCGAGTCAAGGCTGTCCAGCCCCCAGTCGGACACCGATCACGGCAAAATTCCCGCCGCGATCATCCGGAGCCTTCCCGCCACGGGATTCCCCACCATGCTGAGCATCCACGGCCCGGAGGGCGTGGTCGACCATTCTGCGCTGCCGCGCCGTGGGGATCTGCCGCCGGAGGCGGTCTGGATCGACCTCGACGACCCGACCGCCGAGGAGGCCGAACGCGTCGAGGACGCGACCGGCCTGCGCGTGCCCTCCCGCCAGGCGCTGAGCGAGGTCGAGAGCTCGAGCCGGCTGCGCCGCCTGAAGAACGGCCTCTCGCTCTCGACGCCGATGATCACCTTCGATCAGGCGGATTCGCAGCTGAAGCCGCTCGGCTTCGTGCTGACCAGGGACCGCCTCGTCACCGTGCGCTTCCATGAGCTTCGTGCGTTCCAGGAGGTGAAGGCGCGCATCCGCCGGGGCGACGGGCCCGCCGCGTCGAGCACCGAGATCTTCCTCCTGCTGATGGAGGAGCTGGTCGACAGCCTCGCGGACGCCCTGGAGGAGATGGGGGCGGACCTCGACAGCCTCTCCAGCCGGATCTTCGACTTCGACGTCAGCGCCCGGCCCGGGGCGCGGCCCGACGACCGCAAGCCGCCGCGCCGCCGCGACCTCGCGCTGCGGCGCATCCTCCGGGGCATCGGGCGGCGGGGCAAGGCGCTCGGCAAGATCCGCTCCAGCCTGCTCGGGCTCGGCCGGATCGTCCCCTTCGTGGCCGCCGAGTGCGAGAGCTTCCTGGGGGGCGAGGCGGATGCGCGCTTCGAGACGATCCGGCGCGACATCGCCTCCCTCGACGAGTTCGAGATGCGGCTCTCGGAGAACGTCCAGTTCCTGCTCGACGCCGCGCTCGGCCTGATCAGCATCGAGCAGAACAACGCCTTCCGGGTGCTCACCGTCGTCTCGGTGGTCGGCGTGCCCCCGACGCTCATCGCCTCGATGTACGGCATGAACTTCAAGGCCATGCCGGAACTCGACTGGGCCTACGGCTATCCCTATGCCCTGGCGCTGATCGCGATCAGCGCGATCGTGCCGATCGTCTACTTCAAGGTGAAGGGCTGGTTCTGACACGGCATCGCTCGATCCCTTCGGTTCGGCGCTGGGCTTCCCACCCTCAACCTCATCTGAGGAGCCGCAGCGGAGCGGAGGCCTCGAAGGAGGGCTCCAGGGAGCGCGCGGGCCGCTGGATCTCTGCTTCGAGGCCGCTGACGCGGCACCTCAGGATGAGGTCGAGGGTTGGGAGCCCCACCCACGCCGAAGGGATCACGCGGATCGGGCATGAGGCCGGTCGTGGCGATCCTCCGCTCCCGCACGGGCAAGGCGTGGAGGAGCAGACGAGCCTACCCCTCGATCTTCGAGAACTCCGCCACCTCCCGCGTCGCGGCCCGCAGGGCGTTGAGCAGGGCGAGCCGGTTGGCGCGGAGCGCCGGGTCCGCGGCGTTCACCGTCACCTTGTCGAAGAAGGCGTCGACCGGCGCGCGCAGGGTCGAGAGCGCCCGCATCGCGCCCTCGAAATCCTCCGCGGCCACCGCCAGGGAGGCGGACGTCCGGGCCGAGGCGAGAGCGTCGGCGAGCGCCCGCTCCTCGGGCTCTCCGGCCGAGGCGATCAGCGCCGCGTCCGGCTCCGCATCGTAGACGCGCCCGTCCTTCTTCTCCTCGATCCGCAGAATGTTGGCCGCGCGCTTGTAGCCGGCCAGCAGGTTTCTGCCGTCGTCGGTGTCGAGGAAGCGGCCAAGCGCCTCGACGCGGCGCACCACCATCAGCAGGTCGTCCTGGTCGGGCAGGGCGAAGACCGCGTCGATCAGGTCGTGGCGCGCGCCCTGGTCGCGGAGGTAGACCTTGAGGCGGTCGGCGAAGAAGGTGAGGAGATCCTGCACGCGGGGGTCGGCGAACAGGTCGGTGTCCGGAGGCAGAGCCTCGAGGGCGGCTTGGACACGTTCCAGGCCGCCGGACAGGTCGAGTTCGACGACGCGGCGACCGGCAGGTTGCAAGTCGAATGCCTCCGGCAACACGACGTCGGATAGCGACAGCCGAACCTCGTTCTCGAGGATCAGCCGGATCACGCCGAGGGCGGCCCGCCGCAGAGCGTAGGGATCCTTGCTCCCGGTCGGCGTCTCGTCGATCGACCAGAAGCCGGCCAAGGAAATGAGCTTGTCGGCCAGCGCGACCGCGATCGCCACCGGATCGGTCGGAACACGGTCGGACGGACCGAGCGGCTTGTAGTGATCGCCGATCGCCGCGCAGACGCTCGGGTGCTCGCCCTGGAGCGCGGCGTATCGGGATCCCATCAGCCCCTGCAGTTCGGGAAACTCGCCGACCATCTCGGTGACGAGATCCGCCTTGGCGAGGCGCGCCGCCCGGTCTGCGAGACCGATGTCGGCGCCGATCGAGCCCGCCAGTTCCCGCGCGAGCGCCGCGATGCGCTGCACCCGCTCCCCCTGCGTCCCGAGCTTCTCGTGGAACACGATGCTGTCGAGCTTCGGCAGCCGGCTCTCCAGCGAGACCGCACGATCCGTGTCCCAAAAAAACTTCGCGTCCGAGAGGCGGGCGCTTACCACGCGCTCGTTGCCCGCCGTGATCGCGGCGCCGCCGTCGCTGGCTTCGAGGTTCGAGACCAGGATGAAGGCCGGGGCCAGCGCGTCCGAGCCGCCCTTCCGCAGCACGAAGCATTTCTGGTTCGCCCGGATCGTGGCGCGGATGGCTTCGGCCGGGATATCGAGGAAGCTCTCGTCGAAGGAACCCATCAGCACCACCGGCCACTCGACGAGCCCGGCCACCTCCTCCAGGAGGCCCTCGTCCTCCACGAGTTCGAGGCCGCGGGCGAAGGCGAGGTCGCGTGCGTCGTGCAGGATGATGTCCTTGCGCCGGTCCGCGTCGAGCACGACCTTGGCGCGCTCCAGGCTCGGCCCGTAATCGTCGAAGCGGCGCACCTCGATGGCGCCGGGCGCGAGGAACCGGTGCCCGTAGGTCAGCGTGCCGGCCGCGATCCCGTCGACCGAGAACGGAACCACCTCGGGTGTCTCGGTCTCGGGCCCGAAGGTCGCGACGATCGATTGCAGCGGGCGCACCCAGCGCAGGGAGCCGGGTTGGGCCGAGGCCCCGCCCCAGCGCATCGATTTCGGCCAGGGGAAGCTGCGGATGATCTGGGGCAGGATCTCGGCGAGCACGTCGAGGGTCTCGCGCCCCGGCCGCTCGATCACCGCGAGGTAGAACGCGCCCTTCTTGGGATCGGTCACGGTCGTCGCCTGATCGAGGCTCGCGAGCCCGGCGCCCTTCAGGAAGCCCTGGACGGCCGCCTCCGGCGCGCCGACGCGGGGGCCGCGCCGCTCCTCGCGCACCGCCTCGCCGCGCGGCGGCAGGCCGGCGACGTGCAGCGCGAGGCGGCGCGGCGTCGCGAAGGCCTTGGCGCCCTCGTAGAGGAAGCCGCGCTCGACGAGCGCGTCGGTGACGAGCTTGCGCAGGTCCTCGGCCGCGCGGCGCTGCATGCGGGCGGGGATCTCTTCGGAGCGGAGTTCGAGGAGAAGATCGGGCATGGGAGGCGGCGTCCGGAAGGAGGTTCAGGGTGTCGGTGTGCGGCCGGGTCGTCGGGCGGTCAGGCCGCGCCGCCCCCGGCCGTCTGCAGCCAGGCCGCGCCGCAGGCCTTGGCGAGTTCGCGCACGCGCAGGATGTAGCTCTGGCGCTCCGTCACCGAGATGACGCCGCGCGCGTCGAGCAGGTTGAAGACGTGGCTCGCCTTGATGCACTGGTCGTAGGCCGGCTGGACCATGCGGTGGCGACCGGTCTCGCCATCCGGCGCGCCGGCGTCGAGGTAGCTGCGGCAGGCCTGCTCGGCATCGGTGAACTGCCGGAACAGCATCGCGGTGTCGGCCGCCTCGAAATTGTGGCGCGAATATTCCTGCTCGGCCTGCAGGAAGACGTCGCCGTAGGTCACCTTGTCGTCGCCGGCGCCGCCGTTGAAGTTGAGGTCGTAGACGTTCTCGACGCCCTGCACGTACATGGCGAGCCGCTCGAGGCCGTAGGTCAGCTCGCCCGCCACCGGCGCGCACTCGAAGCCCGCGACCTGCTGGAAATAGGTGAACTGGCTCACCTCCATGCCGTCGCACCAGCATTCCCAGCCGAGGCCCCAGGCACCCAGCGTCGGGCTCTCCCAGTCGTCCTCGACGAAGCGGATGTCGTGGAGCGCGAGGTCGACGCCGATCGCCTTCAGCGAATCGAGGTAGAGTTCCTGCAGGTTCTCGGGATTCGGCTTCAGGATCACCTGGAACTGGTAATAGTGCTGCAGCCGGTTCGGGTTCTCGCCGTAGCGACCGTCCTTCGGGCGGCGCGAGGGCTGGACATAGGCCGCCTTCCAGGGCTTCGGCCCGAGCGCCCGCAGGGTCGTGGCCGGGTGGAAGGTGCCCGCGCCGACCTCCATGTCGTAGGGCTGCAGGATCACGCAGCCCCGCGCCGCCCAGAATCGCTGCAGCGTCAGGATCAGCCCCTGGAACGAGGCATGGGGCGCGAGATCGACTTCGCTCGGCATCGTTCACAAACTTCCGGTCGGCGGGGAAAGCGGTGGGCCGGAGCGTTTAAGAGCGTGCGGCGGGGTGTCAAGCGAGCGGGGTCGTGCGCGGTCGCACACATTTCCGCCCCAATTCGATCAAGATCCGGAACTGCCAAGCCCCCGGCCAAGTTTACGCAGCAACCAGGGGATCAGGAGCCGCCTCCCAGCGGCCGAACGCTTCGGACGACCAGTCATGCGCAAGGGTTTCACAGTTTTCGCCGCTCTCGTCGCCGCCTCGCTCGTCGCGACGCCGGTCGTGATGAGCGCCAGCAACGCGCTCGCGACCTCCGAGGACAAGTCGGCCGTGGCCGAGCCGGTCGCGGTCGTTCCCGTGGAGGTCGCGCCGATCGCGAGCCCGCCCCAGTCCGAGGCCTGCACGCGCAAGGTCCGGGTGGTCTATTCCGGCTACGGCAACCCGAACGCCGCCTGCGCGGCCCGCTGACCCGTCACAGTCCGAAGCGCGCCCAGGCGGCGCGCTCCTCGATGGCGCCGAGCGCCTCCTCGGCGAGACCGATGCCGCCCGGCGTCGCCCGGCGCAGGAGCCGCGCCAGGATCGAGCCGCGCGCCTCCGCCACCATCCGGAGGTCGACCTTCTCGCCGAAGCGCGCCCGCATCACGGCGCGGACATCGCCGAGCGCGTCGACGAGGCCGAGTTCGAGGGCCTGACGCCCGGTCCAGATCGCGCCCGTGAACAGGTTCTCGCCGTCCTGGCGCAGGTTCGGGCGGCGGGAGGTGACGAGGGTCGTGAACATGTCCTGGACGTCGGCCTGGATGCGCTTCAGCCGCGCGACGTCGGCGGGATCCTCGGGCCGGAAGGGATCGAGCATCGCCTTGGCCTCGCCCTGCGTATGCACGCGCCGCTCGATGCCGATGCGCTCGATCAGGCGGTCGAAGCCGAAGCCGGCCGAGACGACGCCGATCGAGCCGACCACCGAGGTCGGGTCCGCCACGATCTCGTCGGCCGCGCAGGCGATCATGTAGCCGCCCGACGCCGCGACGTCCTCCACGAACGCGATCACCGGCAGCTTCTTCTCGGCGGCGAGCGCCCGGATCCGCCGGTGGATGAGATGCGACTGCGCGGGCGAGCCCCCCGGCGAGTTGATCACCACCGCGACCGCCACCAGCCCGGTCATCGCGAAGGCGCGCTCGAGGCTTCCCGCGACGGTGCCGATCGAGAGGCCCGGCCGGATCGGCGAGACCGCGCCGATCGCCCCGCTCAGCCGCACCACCGCCACGCGCGGCCGCTTCTCGCGGAAGCGCTCGGGCAGGAGCGCGCGGAGCGGGGCGGGAATCGCGAGCGGCATGGCTGTCCGTCTTCCGGTCGGGGGCGGGAAAATAGGCGCAGGTCGCACCCGCAGGTGGGCATTGCGTAGTCCACCGCAAGGCTTCGCGCCATCGCGTCCGCGTCCGCAACCGAACCGTTTGGCGATTTCGCCGTTTCCCGGTCACGGCGCGCCCGAATTCGGTCGCGCCGCGGCGCCCTGCGGGCGGCCGTGTTCCACGGGAGGAGACCGGACGAGATGCGTGTCTTACGTTTGATGATCCTGGTAATCGGGATGCTCGGCGGTGCCGCCGGCCTGGGCATCGCGGCCCATGCGGCGCCGCTGCCGGTGATGGCGGGAGTGGGGCAGGCGGCCGAGTCCGGCCTCGTTGCGCAGGCGCGCTGGCACCACCGCCGCCATTGGCATCGCCATCATGGCTGGCGCCGGCACCATTGGCGGCGCCATCACTGGCACCGCCGGCATCATTGGCACCGCCGGCATTACTGGCATCGGCCCTATTACCGGCGGCACCATTACCGCCGCCATTATGGCTGGCACCGGCCCTACTACCGTCGCCACTACGGCTGGCGGCCGTTCTACTGAGCGTCACGGCAGGGCGCCCCAGAGCGGGCGCCCGTTTCTCACGGGGCCGCCGGCCGGCCCCGGTGCAGCACCTCGGCCTCCGGGGTGAAGCGCCCCGACGCGTCCTGCAGCACGAGTGGGGGCGCCAGGGACAGGACGGCGCGGCTGCCCTTGACCGCGGTGACGAGGATGCGGGTCGCGGCCCGATCGGCCCGGGCATGGACGGGCCGCACCCGGATCGCCCCGAAGCGCCCGCGCAGGGCATCGAGACAGGCCGGCAAGGCGTCCGCCCGATGGATCAGGCCGATCCGGCCGCCAGGACGCAGAAGGTCCGTGCAGGTGCGAAGCCAAGTTTCCAGCCCGCCCTCCGCGAAGGTGTGCGCCTCGGCCCTGCCGGCCCGCGGCGAGGGACGGTCGCGGCCGGCCTCGAAATAGGGCGGGTTCGTCAGCAGCACGTCGCAGAGTCCTGCCGTGAGGCCGGCCGCACGTCGCACCGCACCGGGCGCCAGCACGTCGGCCGCGATCACGCGGACGCGCTCGGCCATGCCGTTCTCGGCCGCATTGCGGATCGCGAGGGCGGCGAGATCCGGGTCGCGCTCGACCAGCACGACGCGGCAGCCCGGCGCCAGCCGGGCGCAGCCGAGGCCCACCGCGCCGGTGCCGGCCCCGACGTCGCAGACGGTCGCGCCATCGGGCGGCACGATCAGATGGGCCAGGAGGGCGGCGTCGGTCCCGGCGCGATGCGCGCCGCGAGGCGGCTGGTGCAGCCTCAGGGCGCCCCCGAGGAAGAGGTCCGGATCAGCGGGCGGGCTCATCGCGCAATTCGTGGGCGAGCCCCGCATCGGTGAGGAGCCGGCGCGCTTGCCGGGCATGGTCGTCCGGCACCAGCAGGCGCCTTGGGAAGGCGCCGATCGAACCCTCCATCAGGCTCATGTGGTCGTCGGCCACGAGCACCGGGATGGCGGCGCCCTCCAGGAGCGAGCGGGCGAAGCCGATCAGCACGATGTCGTTGGTCCGGATCAGCTCGGTCATGGCCGCGAGGCTCGAAGGCTTGCCCGTGGCGGGCGGTCGGGCGCGGGGATGCGCATTCGCCGCGTACAGCTTCGCGGGCGCCCGCGCCATATCAGGCTTGGCACGCCCCGGCGCGCCGCGTGTTGCAGCGCCAACGAGCCCGTGCGAAGGGGGGCCGCACGTTCGTCGCAAGCTGATCCGTTGGAGGCATCGGGCCTTGGGTGTCGTCGTTTCCCTCGATGAGGGCCGCTCCGATCCGGAGGCGAGCCTGTCAGACCTCGTCGCCCTGGTGGCCGGCGGCATGGATCGCGTCAACACGATGATCCTGTCGCGGACGGGATCGGACGTGGCCATGATACCGGAGGTCGCCAACCACCTGATCGCCTCGGGCGGCAAGCGGCTGCGCCCGATCCTGACGCTGGCCACCGCCGACCTCTGCGGCTACGCGGGCGGCGACGGCGCCGTGAAGCTCGCGGCCAGCGTCGAGTTCATGCACACGGCGACGCTCCTGCACGACGATGTCGTGGACGAGAGCGACATGCGCCGCGGGCGCGTGGCCGCGCGCATCAAGTGGGGCAACGAGGCGAGCGTCCTCGTCGGCGACTTCCTGCTCGGCCAGGCCTTCCGCATGATGGTCGAGGTGGGTTCGCTGCGCGCCCTCGACATCCTGTCGGCGGCCGCGACCGTGATCGCCGAGGGCGAGGTGATGCAGCTCACCGCCGCCAAGAACACCGAGACGAGCGAGGACGAGTACCTCGCGGTGATTCGCGCCAAGACCGCGGAACTCTTCGCCGCCGCCTGCGAGGTCGGGCCGGTCCTGGCCGAGCGGCCGCGCGCCGAGCAGGCGGCCTGCCGCTCCTACGGGATGAACCTCGGCATCGCCTTCCAGCTCATCGACGACGTGCTCGATTACGGCGGCACCAGCGCGAGCCTCGGCAAGAACGTCGGCGACGATTTCCGCGAGGGCAAGATCACCCTGCCGATCGTGCTCTCGTTCCGGCGCGGCACCGACGAGGAGCGGGCCTTCTGGCGGCGCACCCTGGAGCAGGGCGAGGTCGGCGAGGGCGACCTCGAGACCGCGCGCGCGATCCTGCGGCGGCACCGGGCGCTCGAGGACACGGTGGAGCGCGCCCGGCACTACGGCGCCATGGCGCGCGACGCGCTCGCGCTGTTCCCGAACAGCCGGATGAAGGCGGCGCTGCTGCAGGTGGTCGATTTCTGCATCGCAAGGGCGCACTGAGCGCCCGTCCGATCGATCCATCCCGGCCCTCCGTCCTCATCCCAAGGCGCGGAGCGAAAGCCTAGCCTCGAAAGAGATCTCCGGGAATCGCGCGCGAGCTGGAGGGCTCCTTCGAGGGCGTTCGATCTTCGACCGCCCCGCATCTCAGGATGAGGGCTTGGATGGGATCGGCCGGCAGGATCGATTGATCGATCTGGCAGGGATAACTCCGGGGCTCGGCGCGACGCTTACCGGAGCAGCGTCGGGGCGACCCACCAGCCCGGCTCGGCGGCCCGGATCGCACCGGCCGCGCGGACGGCCTCGCTGCGGTGACCGAAGATTCCGAACACCGTCGCGCCGGATCCAGACATCCGTGCGAGCCGGCATCCCCCTTCCGCCCGCAGCGCGGCCAGCGCCGCGCCGATGACCGGGGCCACGGTGAGCGCCGGGATCTCCAGGTCGTTGCGGGCCGGGCCGATGGCGGCGAGGAGGTCGCCCGGGCCGGAACCGGGGGCGATCTCCGGATGGGCGGCACCGTCGAGGGTCTGGCCGACCGCGAGGCCGAGGGCCTTGAAGACCGGCGCCGTCGGCACCGGCACGCCGGGGTTGATCAGCACCGCGGGCAGCGGCGCGAGGCCGAGTGCCGGGCCGATCGCCTCGCCGGCCCCCCGCATCATCCGCGCCCGCGGATCGAGGCAGACCGGCACGTCGGCCCCGGTGGCGCGCGCGGCCGCGACCACGGCCGGATGGTCGAGGGTGAGGCCGTTCAGCTCGACGAGCAGCCGCAGGCCCGCGGCCGCGTCGGACGAGCCGCCGCCGATGCCGGCCGCGACCGGCAGGCGCTTCACGAGGTCGAAGGCGCCGGTCGCCAGGCCCGGCACCGCCTCGGCGAGGCGCCGGGCGGCACGCAGCACGAGGTTGTCGTCGGTCGGCCCGGCAGGTCCGGCGGTCGGCCCTTCCACCGTCAGCCGCAAGGGGCCGCCGGGTTCGAGGCTGATCCGGTCGCAGGCGCCCGCGAAGGCGACGAGGCTCTCCAGGGCATGATAGCCGTCGCCGGCCCGCCGGCCGAGCACGTGGAGCGTCAGGTTGATCTTGGCGGGCGCGCGGGTGGAGAGGCGAGGCATGCTGGGATCATGGCGTTGGACGGGCTCCGGGTCGCGTCCGGGCCCAGTGGCATCGAGAAGCCTCTCTCACCCGCGATCTCATCCCGACGTGCTGCGAAGCAGCCTCGAACGATCCTCGAAGGATAATTGCGGGGATCGCGCGTCTTCCGGGGGGCTCTTTCGAGCCTGCGCGATCGTCGATCGCGCAGCACCTCGGGATGAGGTCGCGGGTGGGGTGCGGCGAGGTGATGGACCGGCTTCCCCGGCGATTCCGTATTGCGCAGCCACCGGCACACCCGCCCGGCTCCGGGCGCCGCTGCGCGGCCCCGGCCTGACGGGATCGGCTGCCGGACGCTGCGCGGCCTCAACCCCCCGTCTTCTTCTTGTCGGCCGCGCCCGGGGGCTCGTTCGGAGCAGGCGCCCCCTTCGGCAATTCCGGATTTTCCGGGTTGTGCGGGGCCGCCACCGGTGCGGGCGGGTTCTCGGCGGTCGCGGTGGGCTTGTCGAGCTCCGGCAGCCCGTTCTTGAGCTTGTCGTTGATCTTCTCGAGATCCTCGGGCTCAGGGTTCAGGTCCTTGGCGTGCTGCCATTGGAACTTGCCCTCAAGCCGGCGCCCGGAGCGCCAGTAGGCGTCGCCGAGATGGTCGTTGATGGTCGGGTCGCCGGGCTTGAGCTCGACAGCCTTCTCCAGTTCGCGGGTGGCTTCGTCCCAGCGGCCCAGGCGGTAATAGGCCCAGCCGAGGCTGTCGATGATCATGCCGTCTCGCGGCGCGGCGTCGACCGCCTGCTTCAGCATCTTGAAGGCTTCGTCGATGTTGATGTTCTGGTCGACCCAGGAATAGGCGAGGTAGTTCAGCACCTGCGCCTTGGCGGCGGGCTGGTTCGGCGGGACCAGCTCGAGCGCCTTCTTGAGGTCGGCCTCGGCCTTCGACCATTGCTTGGCACGCTCGTAGGCCGTGCCGCGGAAGTAGAAGGTCGTCCAGTAGTTCTGCAGCGGGCGCTCGCCGATCAGGGCGATGGCGCGCGAGTAGGTGGCAGCGGCCTCCTCGTACTTCTTGCGCGAGCGCTGCACGTTGCCGAGCGCCGTGATGACGTCGATGTCGTCCGGATGCGCCCTCATGGCGGCGTCGAGATGGGCGAGCGCTTCCTCGCCCTTGCCCATCTGCTCGAGGTTCAGCCCAACCTGGATGTCGGCGTTGAGCTTGAGCGGCGAGTTGGACGGGATCTGCATGTAGGCTTCGTTGGCCCGGTCCGGCTGCTTCATCCGGTCGAGGGTGTCGGCCAGCGTCAGGCGGGCCAGTGCGTGCTCGGGCGCGAGGTAGAGGGCGAGGCGCAGGTAGACCACCGCCGGCAGCTCGTCGCCCTGCGTCGAGCCCGCCGAGCCGAGGCCGTAGAGCACCTCGGCCGCACCCTCCTGCGCGGTCGTGATCAGGCGGGTGAGCGGCTTGCCGGCCTTCAGCTTGTCGAGCGCGTCGCGCACGATCGGGTGGCGCGGCAGCAGGCTGTCGAACTCGGTGTAGGCCTGGATCGCGAGGTCGGTGCGGCCGGCCTGTGCCTCGAAGCGCGCGTAGGCGTCGACGATGCGCAGCGTGTTGCGGTCGGTGTCGTAGGCCGCCTTGAGGCGCCGCTCGGCTTCCGCCTGATCGCCCACCACGCTGGCGATCAGGCCGGCATGGTAGTCCCGGAAGGTGTTGTAGTAGCGCTCGCCCTTGAGACGCGAGACGGTCTCCAGCGCCCGCTTGCCGTCGCCCGCGCCGGCATAGGCCCAGGCGGTCAGGAGCGTCGCGGTGAGGTCGGCCGCCGCGCCGCGACCGCTGCGGGCGAAGTTCTGGCGCGCGGCCGCCCACTGGCCGGCCTTGATCTGGCGAACCCCGAGCGCGAGCTGCGCGAGGCCGTTGGCGCCGTCCCGCGCCGACAGGCGCTCGGCCGCCCGGAAGGCGTCCGGCAGCGCGCCGTCCGCGAGCAGCGACACGAAGGCGCGTTCCAGAAGCTCGGCGTTGCGCGGATCGGCCTTCACGGCCTCGCGGTAGAAGCTCGCCGCGGCCGCGGTGTCGCGCGAGGCGCCAGCGATGTAGGCCGAGAGGAAGTTGCCCTCGAGGGATTCGGCCGGCTCGTAATCGGAGATCGGCGACGAGTCACGCGGCTGCGCGGCGAGGACGCCCACCGAGAGCGGCAGGCTCGCGGCCAGCGCGAGGGCAAGCACCGAGGCGGTGCGGCGGGCGGCGTTTCCGTTGATGGGCACCAGTCACGGCTCCTGCGAGCGCCGGTCCGCGAGGTGAGGCCGGCGCCGATTGGCGGGGACAGTGGACTCTTCCCGCCATGCCCGCAAGGCGAAAGGATGGCGCGAAGGGCGCTCCGCCTGCGGCCGAACGGCCGGCTCGCCGGCACCCCGGCGCGGGGTGCCGCGGCCCTCACATGTTCGGGTAATTGGGTCCGCCCGGCCCCTCGGGCGTCTCCCAGTTGATGTTCTGGTTCGGGTCCTTGATGTCGCATGTCTTGCAGTGGACGCAGTTCTGCGCATTGATCTGGTAGCGCACGCCGTCGCTCGACGCGGCGTCCTCCACCCACTCGTAGACGCCGGCCGGGCAGTAGCGGGCCGAGGGGCCGCCGAACACGTCGTGCTCGGAGGATTTCTGCAGGCCCATGTCCTTGACCTTCAGGTGGGCCGGCTGGTCCTCCTCGTGGTTCGTGTTCGACAGGTAGACCGAGGAGAGCCGGTCGAAGGTCAGCTTGCCGTCCGGCTTCGGGTAGACGATCGGTGTCACCTCCGCGAGCGGCTTGAGGCAGGCATGGTCCGGCTTGCCGTGCTTGAGCGTGCCGAAGGGCGAGGCGTTGAGCAGCGTGTTCGACCACATGTCGAGGCCGCCGAGGCCCACGCCGACGAGCGTGCCGTAGCGTGACCAGAGCGGCTTGACGTTGCGCACGGCCTTGAGGTCCTGGCCGATCGGGCTGGCGCGCCAGCCGTTCTCGTAATCGCTGAGCTCGTCGCCCTGGCGGCCGGCCGCGAGCGCCGCCGCGATCGCCTCCGCCGCCTGCATGCCGGAGAGCACCGCGTTGTGCGAGCCCTTGATGCGCGGCACGTTGACGAAGCCGGCCGAGTCCCCGACGAGGCAGCCTCCCGGGAAGACGAGCTTCGGCACCGATTGCCAGCCGCCTTCCATGATGGCGCGCGCGCCGTAGCCGATGCGCTTGGCGCCCTCGAACACGTCGCGGATCATCGGGTGCGTCTTGAAGCGCTGGAACTCCTCGAAGGGCGAGAGGGTGGGGTTCTCGTAGTTCAGGTGCGTGACGAAGCCGACCGAGAGCAGGTGATCGTCGAAATGGTAGAGCCAGGAGCCGCCGCCAGCCCTGTTCGGCAGCGGCCAGCCCATCGTGTGCTGGACGAGGCCGGGCTGGAATTTTTCCGGCGCGAGCTGCCAGAGTTCCTTGACGCCGATCCCGTATTTCTGGTGGTCGCTGTCGCGGTTGAGCCCGAACCGGTCGACGAGCGTCTTGGTGAGCGAGCCGCGCGCGCCCTCGCCGAAGACCGTGTACCGGCCGCGCAGCTCCATGCCGCGGGTGAAGTCGTCGCGCGGCTCGCCGGACCTGCCGATGCCGAGGTCCCCCGTGGCGACGCCCGTGACCGCGCCCTTGTCGTCGTAGAGGACCTCGGAGGCCGGGAAACCCGGGTAGATCTCGACGCCGAGCTCCTCCGCCTTGCGGCCGAGATACTTGGTCACGTTCGAGAGCGAGCCGACGAAGTTGCCGTGGTTCGACATCAGACGCGGGAAGAACACGTTCGGCAGGCTGACGCCGCTGTTCTTCGTGAGGAACATGAACTCATCGCGCTCGACCGCCGTCTTGAGCGGGCGCTCGGGATCCTGGCGCCAGTCCGGCACCAGCGCGTCGAGGCCGCTCGGATCGATCACGGCGCCCGACAGGATGTGGGCGCCGACCTCCGAGCCCTTCTCGACCACCACAACGCTGATCTCGCTGCCCGTCTGCGCCGAGAGCTGCTTCAGGCGGATGGCCGCGGCGAGGCCCGCGGGCCCCGCGCCCACGATCACCACGTCGAAATCCATCCCCTCGCGTTCGGGAAGCGCCATCCTGTTTCCTCCTGAGGCCGCTCGGGCGCCCGCCGGCGCGGGGCGTCAGCGGCCTGTCCTCTCAAGTTCTCTCTCAACCCGTTCCAGGGTAGGAAGGCAAGCGGCAATGACCATGCGTGCAACAACGCCGCGGCGGGCATACAATCGGCCCGTGATCAGTTGTCCACAGACTCGCGGACCACCATTTCTCCGACATGACTTCGAACGCGGACACGCAGCGCGACCTGATCTCGTATCTCGATTTCCACGTCGAGGCCGGCGTCGACGCCGCCCTCGACGAACGGCCGCACGACCGCTTCGGCGAGGCGGAGGCGCCGAGCCCAGCGCGGGCCGCGCCCGCCGCCGCGACGCTCGAGGCAGAGGCGCCCCGCCCGCGGGCCGTGCCCGCCGCGCCGCCGGCTGTCCGGGCCCCGCAGGGCCGCACCTACGGCCGATCGGCCTCGGCCAAGCCCGACGAGGCGGCCGACGATGCCCGCGCCCGAGCCAGGGAGACGCGGACCCTCGATGAGCTCGAGGCGCTGCTCGCCGGCTTCGACGGTTGCCCCTTGAAGTTCACGGCCAAGAACCTCGTCTTCGCCGACGGCAACCCCGAGGCGCGCGTGATGTTCGTCGGCGAGGCGCCGGGCGCCGACGAGGACCGGATCGGCAAGCCGTTCATGGGCCGCTCCGGCCAGTTGCTCGACCGGATGATGCGGGCGATCGGCCTCGACCGCACGAGCGCCTACGTCGCCAACATCGTGCCCTGGCGGCCGCCGGGGAACCGCAACCCGACCCCCCAGGAGGTCTCGATCTGCAAGCCGTTCATCGAGCGGCAGATCGAGCTCGCCGACCCCGACCTGATCGTCTGCCTCGGCAGCCCGGCGACGCAGGCGCTGACCGGCACGAAGGACGGAATCCTGAAGGCGCGGGGCCGCTTCTATCCCTACAGGCTGGAGAACCGGGAGGTGCGCGCGCTGGCGACCCTGCACCCGGCCTACCTCCTGCGCCAGCCCGTGCAGAAGCGCCTCGCCTGGCGCGACTTCCGGCTGCTGCGCCAGGCCCTCGACGGGACCGCCTGAATCGGTCTAGGCGCTGGCGCAAGCGGAACCGTTGCGGCGCCGGGGCCATTAGACAGGCGCCGGCGGCGGCGTTCAATGAGTGGTGGCGGACATGCGCTGGGAAGACTTTCGGAGCTCGGAGAATGTCGAGGACCGCCGCGGCGAGGGCGGGGGCGGCTTCGGCTTTCCCGGCGGCGGGGCCGGCGGCCTCGGCATCGGCACGATCGTGATCCTGTGCATCATCGGCTGGGTCACCGGCATCAACCCGGCCATCCTCATCGGCGGCGCCGAGCAGATGACCGGCGGGCGCCAGCGCGAGGAGCAGGTCGATCCGCAGACCCAGCAGCGGCGGCGCACCGCGCCTACCGACCAGAGCGGGCAGTTCGCCGCGAAGATCCTGGGCAACACCGAGGATGTCTGGAGCACCGTCCTGCCGGACCAGACCGGCAAGCGGTACACCCCGACCGCGATGGTGCTCTACACCGGCGGCACGCGCAGCGGCTGCGGGTCCGCCCAGGCCGCGATGGGGCCGTTCTACTGTCCGCTGGACAAGAAGGTCTATCTCGACACGAACTTCTTCAAGGAGATGGCCCAGCGCTTCCGGGTGAAGGGCGACTTCGCCTACGCCTACGTGATCGCCCACGAGGTCGGCCACCACGTGCAGGACGTGCTCGGCATCCTCGGCAAGGTCCAGGCGCGCCAGCAGGCGTCCGGCAAGGTCGAATCCAATCACCTGTCGGTGCGCGTCGAGCTGATGGCCGATTGCCTCGCGGGCGTCTGGGCCAAGAACTCGAACGACCGCTGGAACGCGCTGGAGCAGGGCGACATCGAGGAGGCGCTACAGGCCGCGAGCGCGATCGGCGACGACAAGCTGCAACAGCAGAGCCAGGGCTACGCGGTGCCCGATTCCTTCACGCACGGCACCTCGCAGCAGCGGATGCGCTGGTTCATGACGGGCTACAAGAGCGGCCAGACGCGGTCCTGCGACACCTTCCGGACCGCCGATAACTAGCCCGGCCGTCATGCCGGCGCCGTACGGAATCTACCCGAGCCGACGCACGAGCGCGGCCGTTGAACCTGCGAGCACAGGTCGTGCGTACCGGGCGGTATGACCGATCACAGCGAACTCCGCGCCCATATCCGGGCGGTTCTGCAGCGAGGGTTGCCGTCCATGCGCTCGTCCTCCCCGGCCCCGCGACACGCCGTTGTGGCGCGCGACGCCCTGCACGCGCCCGTCCGCGCCCATGTCCGGCGCATCCTGCTCAAGCTGCCGAGGCGGAAGGGCTCCTCGGCGGCCGAGGAGTAGGAGCGCCGGCGCGTTCCGCGTGACCTCTGGATCGCGAAGGCCCGCGCCTTGACAAGCCGCACGGCGCGCGGGCCCCCGCTCCCGTGGCGGAGCGGGGGATCCGCACCGGTCCGCGAACCTCCTGGCATGCGCGCGGCCTGATCGTCCTCAGTGCTGGAGGATCTTCGAGAGGAATTGCTGCGCGCGCTCGGAGCGCGGCTTGCCGAAGAAGTCCGCCTTGGTGGCGTCCTCGACGATCTCGCCGCGATCCATGAAGATCACCCGGTCGGCGACCTTCTTGGCGAAGCCCATCTCGTGGGTCACCACCATCATGGTCATGCCGTCGCGGGCGAGTTCCACCATCACGTCGAGCACCTCGCCCACCATCTCGGGGTCGAGCGCCGAGGTCGGCTCGTCGAACAGCATCACGATCGGGTTCATGGCGAGCGCGCGGGCGATGGCGACGCGCTGCTGCTGGCCGCCGGAGAGCTGGCCGGGATACTTCGTGGCGTGGGCCGACAGGCCGACGCGGGCGAGCAGGTCGAGCCCGCGCCTCTTCGCCTCCTCGCCCGGGCGCTTGAGCACCTTGCGCTGGGCGAGCGTCAGGTTCTCGGTGATCGACAGGTGCGGGAACAGCTCGAAGTGCTGGAACACCATGCCGACCCGCGAGCGGAGCTTCGGCAGGTTGGTGGCCTTGTCGAGGACCTTGGTGCCGTCCACCGTGATCTGGCCCTTCTGGAACGGCTCCAGCGCGTTGACGCACTTGATCAGCGTCGACTTGCCCGACCCCGAGGGGCCGCACACCACCACCACCTCGCCCTTCTTGATGCTGGTCGTGCAGTCCGTCAGCACCTGGAAGTCGCCGTACCACTTGCTGACGCCGTCGATCGCGATCATCGCGCTGCCGGTGGCGGCGCCGGCCCTCGGCTCGACGAGGCGGCCGGGCTGCAGGCCGGCATCGGCGGAAGCCTGGTCGGCCGAGGCGACGGACTCCGTCACCGTGGGGTCCGGCATGGGCGAAGAGGTCATGGCGCGGTCCTCGAAACGGTGCATCAGCGGATGATGGCGACGCGGCTTTGCAGGCGCCGCACCAGGAAGGAGGCCGTGAAGCACACGGCGAAGTATACCACCGCTGCGAACAGATACATCTCGACGAGGCGGCCGTCGCGCTGGGCCACCTTGGAGGCGGCGCCCAGGAAGTCGGTCAGCGAGAGCACGTAGACGAGCGAGGTGTCCTGGAACAGCACGATGGTCTGCGTGAGCAGCAGCGGCAGCATGTTGCGGAAGGCCTGGGGCAGGATGACGGTCGCCATCGCCTGCCAGTAGGTCATGCCGAGCGCGTAGGCCGCGCCGGTCTGCCCCTTGGGGATCGACTGGATTCCGGCCCGCATGATCTCGGAGAAGTAGGCGGCCTCGAACAGCGTGAAGGTGATCAGCGCCGACGAGAAGGCTCCGACCTGGATCGGGTTCGGCGAGCGCGTGATCCAGGCGCCGATATACGGAACCAGGAAGTAGAACCAGAAGATCACCAGCACGAGCGGCAGCGAGCGCATCAGCTCGACGTAGCCCTTGGCGAGGTGCTTCAGCCCCGGGAGCCCCGAGAGCCGCATCATGGCGAGCAGCGTGCCGAGGATCACGCCCATGCCGGCCGCGAGTGCCGTCAGGGTGACGGTGAAGACCATGCCCTGCCCGAACAGGTAGGGCAGCGACGTCAGGATGACGCTGAAGTCGAAATTGGCGAACATCAGCGCTGCCCCGGCACCGCGACGCTCCGCTCAAGGAAGCTCGCGCAGGTGATCACCACGAGGTTGACGAGCACGTACAGGACCGTCGCCGCCGTGAAGGCCTCGAAGACCTGGAAGGAGAATTCCTGCATCGAGCGGGCCCGCGCGGTGAGCTCGAGCAGGCCGATCGTCAGGGCCACCGACGTGTTCTTGAGGTTGTTCAGGAACTCGGAGGTGAGCGGCGGCAGGATGATCCGGTAGGCGTTGGGCAGGAGCACGTGCCGGTAGGTCTGGGCCACCGTCAGGCCCATGGCCGTGCCGGCCATCCGCTGCCCGCGCGGCAGCGACTGGATGCCCGCCCGCACCTGCTCGGCGACGCGGGAGGCCGTGAAGAAGCCGAGGCACACCACCGCCGTGTAGAAGGGGGCGTTCGGCAATTGCTTCAGCCAGGAGCCGAGGCCGGCGGGCAGGACTTCCGGCAGCACGAAGTACCAGAGGAACATCTGGACGAGCAGCGGCACGTTGCGGAACAGCTCGACATAGGCTGTTCCGATGCGCTGCGCGCCCCGCGAGGGCAGGGTGCGCATGACGCCGATGATGGAACCGAGACCGAAGGCGATGACCCAGGAGCAGAGCGCCGTCGTGATCGTCCAGACGAGGCCCGAGAGCAGCATGTCGGCGTAGGTGCCGGTGCCCTCGGGCGAGAGGTCGAAGAAGATCGACCAGTTCCAGTTGTAGTTCATCGCGTTCGATCAGTAGGCGGCCGGGTCGGCGCTGTCGCTCGGGTTGGCGAATTGTTTCTGCATAGCCTCGCTCATCGGCAGCTTCAGGTTGATGCCGCGCGGCGGGATCGGCTGCGTGAACCACTTGTCGTAGAGAGCCTTGCCCTCCGGGCTCTTGTAGAGCTTGGCCGTCGCTTCATCGACCACCGCCTTGAACGGCGCGTCGTCCTTGCGGAGCATGATGCCGTAGGGCTCGGGCTTCGAGAGCGGCTCGGTCGAGATCGTGTAGGCGTCCGGCGTCTTCGAGCCGGCGACGAGGGAGGCGAGCAGCACGTCGTCCATCACGAAGGCGTCGGCGCGGCCGGTCTCGACCATCAGGAAGGCCTCGGCGTGGTCCTTGGCCGGCAGGATGGTCATGCCGAGCTTGCGCTCGGTATTGGCCTCGTTGATCTGGCGGATGTTGGTGGTGCCCGAGGTCGAGACCACGGTACGGCCCTTCAGGTCCTCGATCTTGTCGAGCTTCTTGTCCTTCTTCGCCACGTAGCGGGTCGCGGTGAGGAAGTGGGTGTTGGTGAAGGCGGCCTGCTTCTGGCGGTCGGCGTTGTTGGTGGTCGATCCGCATTCGAGGTCGATCGTGCCGTTGGCGATCAGCGGGATGCGGGT
Organism: Methylobacterium nigriterrae; assembly: GCF_037106235.1. Classification (NCBI taxonomy): domain Bacteria; kingdom Pseudomonadati; phylum Pseudomonadota; class Alphaproteobacteria; order Hyphomicrobiales; family Methylobacteriaceae; genus Methylobacterium; species Methylobacterium nigriterrae. The sequence continues at coordinate 19,525 of NZ_JBAWTG010000032.1, forward strand.
GGCCGAGGTGACCGGGTTCAGCTTCACCTCGAGCTTGTCCATCTTGAGCTTCGCCTTCACGGCATCCGCGATGTTGCGGCAGATCTCGTAGGCGTAGCCGACCGGCTTCTGATCGCCGTCGAGGTAGGAGAACGGGACCGAGGAATCGCGATAGCCGATGGTGATCGCGCCCGAATCCTTGACCTTCTTGAGGGTCCCGGTGAGTTCCTCGGCTTGAGCCGCACCGGCGGCAAGAATGAACAGACCCAGGCCCGCGAAGATGCCGCGGCGGCATTTATGGGAATGCATCGACGAACGAACTCCTGATCCATCATTGCCCGCCGGACGGGCGCGAGAGCCACGGTCCGCGATCCGGAGCCTAGCAGGCCGCTGCAATACTGCAACGACGGTGCCGAAGGGCGGAATGCTGACTGCGATCAACGGGAAAATTTTGTCCCACGGACGCGAACTTGCCCGGAGCGGGCTGCCGCGAGCGGGACGGCCGGGCGCGCCGGGGCGGATCGGCGCACGACTGGTCCATCGCGCGAACGAGGGACGGTTCGGTGCCTCCGGTTTGTGCAGTTGGTGACGCTCTTTAGGTGTGTACGGCGAGGCCGGCGGGAGCGGTGACGGGCCGGCGGGCGCCGCCTCGGCCTCTTCCCAAGGCCCCTCGCTAGCCGGCGCGCCGGCGCCTCAATCCTGAAGCCCGATCACCTGGAAGCTCGTGCGCAGCTCGTCGGACATCGGTACGTTCAGCCGCTCGCCGTTCGGCAGGCGCTTGAGGAACCACTTCTCATAGAGCCAGCGCAGCTCTCGCGACTCGGCGATGCGCGTGAAGGTGCCGGAGACGAGGCCCGCGAATTCCGGATCGTCCTTGCGGAACATCAGGCCGTAGGGCTCGAAGGAGAGTTTGTCGGGCAGCACCGTGTAGGCGGCGCCCTCCGGGCCGGCCCCGGCGATCAGGCCGTAGAGCAGGATGTCGTCGAGCCCGAGCGCGTCGGCGCGCCCGTCCTTCACCATCGCGAAGGACTCGGCGTGGTCGCGCCCCGTCACGATGGTGGCGGGGATCTTGAGCTGCGCGAAGAGCGTCCGCAGCGCACCCTCGTTGGTGGTGCCCGCCGTCACCGCCACCGTCCGTCCGGCGAGGTCGCGGAAGGACTTCACGGGCGAATCGCGGCGGACCAGGAGCTTGGTCGCGCTGAGATAGGTGACGGGCGAGAAGGCGACCTGCCTGCGCCGCTCCGGGTTCGCGGTGGTCGAGCCGCACTCGATGTCGATCCGGCCCGAGGTCACCGCCGGGATGCGGTTCTCGGAGGTGACGGGCTCGTAGCGGATCGCGAGGTCGGGCCGCCCGATCTCCGCGGCGATGTCGTCGACGACGTCGAGGCACAGGTCGATCGCGTAGCCCACCGGCTTGCCGGTGCCGTCGAGGAAGGAGAAGGGCAGGGAGCTCTCGCGGTAGCCGAGGGTCACCGCGCCGGAATCCTTGATCTTCTTGAGCGTGCCGGTCAGCACGTCGCCGGCGCCCGCGGGTGCGGCGGCCGTCAGGGCGGCCAGCGCCCCGAGCGAGAGGGCGATGAAGCCTCGAACACGCATGGCCCGGTCTCCTGCCGTGATCCCTGGCGCGATTCCCGCCCGCTCCTACTCGGCCGGTTCCGGGAGCGGGTTCACGTCGCGGTCGAGGCGCTGGTCGGTGCCGGCGAGCTGCCCCTCCCACTTGGCCACCGCCACCGTCGCGACGCTGTTGCCGAGCACGTTCGTCGCCGACCGGCCCATGTCGAGGAACTGGTCGATGCCGATGATGAGCAGGAGCCCCGCCTCCGGGATGTGGAAGGTCGAGAGCGTCGCCGAGATCACCACCAGCGAGGCGCGCGGCACGCCCGCCATGCCCTTCGAGGTGACCATCAGCAGGAGCAGCATGGTGAGCTGCTGGCCGAGGCTCAGCGGGATGTTGTAGGCCTGCGCGATGAACATCACCGCGAAGGTGCAGTACATCATCGAGCCGTCGAGGTTGAACGAGTAGCCCATCGGCAGCACGAACGAGGTGATGCGGTTCGGCACCCCGAAGCGCTCGAGGTTGGCGAGCGTCTTCGGGTAGGCCGCCTCGCTCGAGGCCGTCGAGAAGGCGAGCACGAAGGGCTCCTTGATGAGGTCGAGGAGCCGGCGGATGCCGCCGCCGCCGACGAGGAAGAAGCCTGCCAGCACCAGGAGGCACCAGAGCATCGCGAGGCTGGCGTAGAATTCCAGCATGAACTTCGCGTAGGTGACGATGACGCCGATGCCCTGGGTGGTGATGGTGGCCGCGATCGCCGCGAAGACCGCCACGGGCGCGAAGTTCATCACGTAGCCGGTGATCCTGAGCATCACGTCGGCGAGGCTCTCGATGCCGACGGCGAGCGGCTTGCCCTTCTCCCCGATCGCCGCGAGGGCGACCCCGAAGAACACCGAGAACACCACGATCTGCAGGATCTCGTTGGTGGCCATGGCCTCGACCGGGCTCTTCGGCACGAGGTGGATCACGAATTCCTTCAGCGAGAGCGAGGCGGCCTTGAGGTTGGTGGTGGCGCCGGCATCCGGCAGAGGCAGGTTCAGGTTGTCGCCCGGCCTCAGGATGTTGACCATGACGAGCCCGAGGAGCAGCGAGCAGAGCGAGGCGCCGATGAACCAGATCAGCGCCTTGCCGCCGACCCGGCCGACCGAGGCGGTGTCGCCGAGATGCGCGATGCCGACGACGAGCGTCGAGAACACCAGCGGCGCGATGATCATCTTGATCAGCCGCAGGAAGATGTCGCTCACGAGGGCGATGTAGCCGGCGATCTCCTTGGCGGTCTGCGGGTCGGGCCAGGTGATGCTGCACAGGTAGCCGACGCCGATGCCGAGCAGCATCCCGATGAAGATGTAGGTGGTCAGCCTTGAACGCATCGAGATCTCCCCGGGCGTAAGCCGCGACGCGCAGCGCCGGCGAATGCCGTCCGGAGACGCTTGCACGAGACAGGCCAGACAGGTCCCGGGCAAGGCAACCCGAAGCTCTGACGGCCGGAAGCGACCGGGCAAGACCAGACGACGGCGCACCGTCCGCAGCTTCGACTTCCCGAGATCGGAGGCGTCGCGCCGTGGACCTGGTCAGGCTAGCCTGATCCGGCGCGACCGCAAGCGTCGCGTGAAGCGACGCGTGACAATACCCGATCGATGCATGGGATAAGGGATCAGGACTTGCCGCCCTGGGCGTTCGGGAAGAAGAGCTGCTCGCCGTCGATCTTGTAGCCGGCGATGTCGCGCTGGCCTTCCGGGGAGACGAGCCAGTCGATGAAGGCCTGTCCCTCCTTCGCCTTCACGGCCAGATGCTTCTCGGGGTTCACCAGCATGACGCCGTACTGGTTGAACAGGCGCTTGTCGCCCTGGACCAGGATGGCGAGGTCGCCCCGGTTCTTGAAGGAGAGCCAGGTGCCGCGGTCGCTCAGGACATAGGCGTTCGCGGCCGAGGCCGTGTTCAGGGCCGGCCCCATGCCCTGTCCGATCTCCTTGTACCAGTCGCCCCGCACGGCGCCGAGGTCGATGCCGGCGTCCTTCCAGTAGCGCAGCTCCGCCGCGTGCGTGCCCGAGCGGTCGCCCCGCGAGACGAACGGCGCCTTGGCCTCAGCGATCTTGCGGAGCGCGACGGTCACGTCCTGCCCGGCGGCGCCGGCCGGATCGCCCTTCGGCCCGACGATGACGAAGTCGTTGTACATCACCTCGTAGCGCTTCACGCCCGCGCCCTCCGCGACGAACGTCTCCTCCGCCGGCCTGTCGTGCACGAAGACGACGTCGGCGTCGCCCCGCCGTCCGACATCGAGCGCCTGCCCGGTGCCGAGCGCCACCACCTTCACGCCGATGCCGGTCTTCTCGGTGAATCGCGGCAGGAGGTAGCGGAACAGGCCGGACTGCTCGGTCGAGGTGGTCGAGGCCACCGTGATGGCGCGCTCCGGCTCGGCCGAGGCCGGCCCGGCCACGAGGAACGCGAGGGCGAGGCTCAGGAGGCTGCGGCGTAGGACGACCATGGGAGTTCTCCCGTGAGGTAGGCGCGGGCTTGCACGGAGCGGGGCGAGAACAGGACCTGCCGGGTCGGCCCCTGCTCGACGGCACGGCCGCCGCTCAGGACCACGACCTCGGCCGCGAGGCGGGCGACCTGCCCGAGATTGTGAGAGACCATCAGCACCTTGGTGCCGGCGCGCGCGGTCTCGGCGACGATCTCCTCGATCAGCTCGGTCGCCGCGGGGTCGAGACTCGCGGTCGGCTCGTCGAGGAGGAGGAGGTCCGGCTCGCTCGCCAGCGCGCGGGCCAGCGCCAGGCGCTGCTGCTCGCCGCCCGAGAGCCGGGTCGCGGGGTCCTCTGCCCGGTCGAGGAGCCGCACCCGGGCGAGCGCCGCCCGGGCGCGGTCGCGGCAGGCGCGGCGGGGAAGCCCGAGTGCCGCGAGGCCGAGGGCGACGTTGCTGGCCGCGCTCGCGCGGACGAGGGGCGGGCGCTGGAACACGAAGGCGCGCCGCGCCGCCGCGCCGCACTCGCCGATGCGGATCGAGCCGGAAGCCGGCGCGAGGAGGCCGTCGATCAGCCGCAGCGTCACGCTCTTGCCGGCCCCGTTCGGGCCGATCAGCGCGGTGATGCCGGGGGCCGCGATGGTCGCGTCGAGCCGGTCGATGATCGTCTTCGCGCCGGCCCGGTAGACGAGGCCGTCGAGGCGGATGGGGAGCGCCGTGCTCATCCGTAGGCCCGCACCGCGTAGGCCCGCAGCAGGGTCGCGAGCGCGTTCACGGCGAGCACGAGGCCGATCAGGACGAGGCCGAGCGACAGCGCGAGCGCCAGGTCGCCCTTCTGGGTCTCCAGGGAGATCGCGGTCGTCATCGTGCGGGTGTAGCCGTCGATGTTGCCGCCCACGACCAGCACCGCGCCGATCTCCGAGACGGCGCGGCCGAAGGCGGCGAGGAGCGCCGTGACGAGCGAGAAGCGCACGTCGAAGATCAGCACGCCGGCCCGCCGCCAGGGCGGCAGGCGCAGCGAGCGCAGCTGCTCGCCGAGATGCGCGTCGGCATCCGCGACGATCTGGCGGGTGAGCGCCGCGATCAGCGGCGTCACGAGCACGCTCTGCGCGGCGACCATGGCGGACGGGGTGAAGAGGAGGCCGAGCGGCCCGAGCGGCCCCGAGCGCGACAGCAGCAGGTATACGAGGAGGCCGACGATGACCGGCGGCAGGCCCATGCAGGCGTTGAGGAGGCCGACCAGCCAGTCCCGGCCGCGGAAGCGCAGAACGGCGACGAGGGCACCGAGCGGCACCCCGATCACCGTCCCGATCAGGACGGCCAGGACGCTCACGCGCAGCGACAGCCAGGCGATCGCCAGGACCTCGCGGTCGAGGCTCGCCAGCCGCTGAACGCTCTCCTGCAAGGTCTCGATCATGATCCGGAGCTGAACGGCCTCCCTCCTCATGCTATCGGGGATCGCGACATTTCAATAGGAAAGCCTGTTCCTATGAAGGTAACGCTCAAGGTCGTCGGCAGGATGCGCCTGACGGACGGGGAGGTCGCGCTCGAGCCGGCCTTCGCGCTCCTCGACGCCGTCGCGCGCGAGCGCTCGGTGCAGGCGGCCTCCCGCGGCCTCGGCATCTCCTATCGCTCGGCCTGGGGCCGGATCGCGGCGCTCGAGGCGGCGCTCGGCCGTCCGGTCGCCGTCAAGACGAAGGGGCACGGAACCGCTCTGACGGCGTTCGGCGCGGAGTTGCGCGATGCGCTGGCCGAGGCTTTCGGGGCCTGCGCGCCGGCCGTCGCGGCGAGCGAGGCGCGGCTCGCGGGCCGGCTCGCCGCGCTCCTCTCGCCGGTGCCGCCCCGATTGCGGGTGGCGCTGAGCCACGACACGCTCCTCACCGCCGCCCTCGCGGGGCGGCCCGAATACGAGGTCGCGATCGCCGGCAGCGCCGAGGCCCTCGCGCGGCTCGCGGCGGGCAGCGTCGAGGCCGCGGGCTTCCATTTCGGGGCGCGTTCGCCAGAGCCGGGCTCGCTCTTCGCGGCCGTCTTCGCGGATCCGGCCCTCGTCGTGGAGCCCCTGTTCCTGCGCGAGCAGGGGCTGATGTTCGCGGCCGGCAACCCGCTCGGCCTCGCGGACGTCGCCGACATCGCCCGCACGGGCGCGCGCTTCGTCAACCGGCAGCGGGGGGCGGGCACGCGCATCTGGTTCGAGCGGCTCTGCCGCGAGGCCGGGATCGCGCCGGAGAGCATCCGTGGCTCGGAGAGCGAGGAATTCACCCACCAGGCGGTGGCGGCGCTCATCGCCTCGGGCGCGGCCGATATCGGCATGGGCACCCGCGCGGTGGCCGAGCGCTTCGGCCTCGGCTTCCGGCGGGTCGGGGAGGAGACCTACTTCCTGGCCGTCCGGCGCGAGGCGGAAGGCGACGCGCTCGCGAGCCTTCTCGACGCGGTGCGCGGGCTCTCCCGCGTCATGATCGGCTACGCCCCGGCCGGACGGGAGCCCGTGGGTTGATGTCGTGCTCCCCGCTCGCAGCCCGTCCTTCCCGCTCGGGAGAGGGGGGGCCGCGAGCGCTCACCAGAGCAGCGCGTGCGGGTAGAAGGCCACGGTGTCGCCCGCGCTCAGGCCTGACGCGTCGTCGGGCAGCTCGGCCAGCCCGTCGCTCGCGGTCAGCGAGGTGATCACGCCCGCCCCGTCGCGCGGGTACTTCACCGCCTCGTACAGGCCGTCCGCGCCCCGGCGCAGGCTGACCCGGACATATTCGCGCCGGCCCGTCTTCTTACGGTACGCGAAGGCGGCGCGCACCCGCATCGGCAGCGGCGGGGCGTAGAGGGCGCCCCCGAGCCGGGCGAGGAGCGGGCGCACCACGAAGAGCAGCGTGACGTAGACCGCGACCGGGTTGCCCGGCAGCCCGATGAAGGGCGTGCCCCGGATCACCCCCATGGCCACGGGACGGCCCGGCTTGATCGCGAGGCGCCAGAAGACGAGGCGCCCGGCCGCCTCGACGGCGCCCTTCACGTGGTCCTCCTCGCCCGTCGAGACGCCGCCCGAGGTCAGGACGAGGTCGTGCGTGCCCGCCGCCGCGTCGATCCGCGCGCGCAGGACGGCGGGGTCGTCCCGCAGGATGCCGAGGTCGCTGACATCGGCCCCGAGGCGCCGCAGGAGCGCCGCCATCAGGATCCGGTTCGAATCGTGGATCGCGCCGGGCCGGAGCGCCGCGCCGGGCTCCGCCAGCTCGTCGCCGGTCGAGAAGACCGCGACCCGCAGGCGGCGGCGCACCGGCAGCGCGTCGAGGCCGACCGCGGCGGCGAGCGCCAGGTCCTGCGGCGTCAGGCGCCGCCCCGCTCGTATCGCCACGGCGCCGCGGGCGAGGTCCTCACCGGCCGGACGGCAATTCGCGCCGGGCTTCAGCCCGGGCGGCAGCCCGACCCGGTCGCCGTCGAGCCGCACGTCCTCCTGCATGAACACCGTGTCGGCATCCGCCGGCATCGGCGCGCCGGTGAAGATGCGCACGGCGGATCCCGTAGCCGCGACGGCCTGCGCCGAGGCGCCCGCCGCGAGGCGCCCACGCACGGGCAGCAGCGTCTCGCCGGTCCCCGCGAGGTCGGCGAAGCGCACCGCGTAGCCGTCCACCGCCGAGTTCATGAAGGGCGGCAGGTCGATGGCGGCCGGCATGTCGGCGGCCGCGATGCGCCCGTCGGCCTCGTCGAGCGATACGGTCTCCACCTCCGAGACCGTGGGCAGGCGCTCGCCGATCAGCGCCACGGCCTCCTCGATCGTCATCAGCGGGCCGCCGAAGGCGAAGCAATCGTCAGTCAGTTGCGCCATGGCCGTCCAGCCTTTCGAGGACTCTGGCGATCGGCTCGGCCCGCGCCAGCACGAGATCGGCGATCGCCTCGACGTCGTCGAGGTCGACCACCGGCACGCCCGCCTCCGGGAAGGCCCGGTCGCTCGCCACCGCGACGATGCGGTCGTCCCGGCGGTGTAGGGACGGGCGGCCGTTCGCGGCGCGGAAGACCTCGAGCTTCGGGTGCGGCTGGCGCTTGAATCCCTCGACCAGCACGACGTCGCAGGGGCTCAGGCGCCGCAGCAGGTCGGCGAGGCTCGCTTCCGGCGCGTCGCCGAGCTCGTGGATCTGCGCCCAGCGGCGCGCCGAGGCGATGATCACCTCGCTCGCCCCGGCCTCGCGGTGCACGAAGGAATCCTTGCCCGGCCGGTCGATCTCGAATTCGTGGTGGGCGTGCTTCAGGGTCGCGACCTTGAGGCCGCGGCCGGTGAGCGCCGGGATCAGCTTGGCGAGCAGCGTCGTCTTGCCCGCCCCGCTCCAGCCAGCCAGTCCGATCACGCGCATGCGCCGCCCTCCGGCCGAGAGAAGCCGAGCGCGGCGAGCGCGGCCGTGGTCGAGGGCTCCCGCAGAAGGGCCAGGAAGGCCGCAAGGGCGGGCGCGTCGCGGCGCTCGTCCCGGTAGGCGAGGTCGTAATGCTCCTCCGTCAGCGGCAGGAAGCCGAGGCCGTAGGCGCGCGCCACGCTCTCGATGGCGACGCCCCAATCGGCCCGCCCCTGCGCCACGGCGGCCGCCACCGCATTGTGCGAGCGCGGCTGGTTCCAGAAGCCCGGCGGCCGCGCGCCCTGCAGCAGGCCCTCGACGAGGAGCCGCGTACCCGAGCCGGTGTTGCGGTTGACCATCACCGCATCGGGGTCGGCGATGACCGCCCGCGCGGCGGCCTCGGGCTCCCGTCCCTCGAAGCGCGGGTCGCCCGGCCGGAACACGACGCCCTGCAGGCGGCGCCAGCCGGGCGCGAGGCTCATGCCGGGCTGCAGGAAGGGCGCGTTGTAGCGCCCGCTCTCCGCATCGAGGAGGTGCAGCGAGGCGAGGTCGCACTCGCCGCGCTTCAGCGCCGCGAGCCCGCCCGAGGATCCGACCCAGATCGTGCGCGCCCGCAGGCCCCGTTCGGCGAGGAGCCCGACGACCCGGTCGAGCCCGAGGCAATGGCTCCCGACGATGCTAAGGTCGGGCGGCTTCACGCCGGCGCCGAGGCGGGTCAGCGCCACGCTCTCGCCGGCCTCGAGCCCGGCACGGCTGGCCGGCACCGCGAAGAAGCCGTCGGCCTGCGAGAAGGCCGTGACGGAGCCCGAGCCCTTCGGCAGCGGCAGCGCGACGAGCCCGTCCGGGCCGTTGGCCAGCGACGCCATCACGAACTCCATCCGGCCGAGCTCCGAATTCAGGCGCTGCGGAACGCGCGCCGCCACGCTCGCCTCCTCGCGCGGCGGCAGGCCGGCCAGCGCCCGCACCAGCGGCACCACGAATTCGTGGAATGTGAACATCGCCGAGGTCGGGAAGCCCGGCAGCACCACGACGGCCTTGCCGTCGGCCACCGCGAGGCAGAGGGGCTTGCCGGGCTTCAGCGCGACGCCGTGCACGAGGATGCCGGGCTGGCCGAGCCGCGACAGGATGCGGTGCGAGACGTCGCCGGCCCCCTTCGAGGTGCCGCCCGAGAGCACCACGAGGTCGCAGGCGTCGAGGCTCGCGCGGATGACCCGCTCGAGCGCGACCTCGTCGTCCGGCACGATGCCGCCGGGCACCGGCGTGCCGCCGTTCTCCGCGACCGAGGCCGCCACGATGGCCCCGTTCGAATCGTAGATCGCGGCCGGCCTCAGGCGCTCGCCCGGCCTCACCAGCTCGTCCCCTGTCGAGAGCACGGCCACGCGCGGCCGGCGCACCACCGAGACCTGCGCGAGCCCGCAGGCCGCCAGCATCCCGATTTCCCGCGCCGTCACGAGGGCGCCGCGCCGCAGGACCGTCTCGCCGAGCGCCATGTCGGCGCCCGCGTAGCCGATGAACTGGCCGGGCGCGGCGGCCCGCACCAGCGCGACGGACGGGCCCTCGCCGGCCTCGACGAACTCCGTCTGCTCGACCATCACGACGGCGTCGGCGCCGCGCGGGATCACGCCGCCGGTGGCGATGGGGGTCGCGGTCCCGGGGGCGACGGCCAGCGCCGGCGCGGTGCCGCAGGCCAGGATCTCGGGGTTGAGGCGAAGGCGCAGCGGGCTCGCCTCGGCGGCGCCCGAGCTATCCGCGGCGCGGACCGCGAAGCCGTCGACCAGCGAGCGGTCGAAGGGCGGCACGTCGATCGGGGAGGCGAGGTCGGCGGCGAGCACGCGCCCGAGCGCCTCGGCGAGCGGCACGGTCTCGGAGGGCAGGGGCGCGTGCGGCACGGCCGCGCGGAAGCGCGCCAGCGCCTCCTCGCGCGACAGGACGGTGAGGAACTGCTCCTGCCGGGCGACCTGGGCGAGCCGCTCCAGGAACGCGTCGTCCGGCTTGTTCGAGTTGGATCCGCTCACAGCTTCATGATCTCGACGTGGGTCCCCTCCGGGTAGCCCTCCCGCTCCGGCGGAACCAGGATCGCTCCTCGTGCCAGCATCAGGCGGTTGAGGGCAAGCTCGGCCCCGCCGAGCGGCAGCGCCGCGTCGCCCTCCGGCGCCACGAACACCACCTCGCTCAGTCCGATCGTCGAGGCGACCTTCCGGGCGAGCGGCGCGGCGCGGCCGGGCTCCGGGCGGGCGCCGGAGAGGGCCGCGAGGAGCGGGCGCCCGAGGGTGAGGAAGCTGGCCAGCATCGCCTCGGGGGCGCCCGGCAGGAGGAGGACCGGCACGGCGCCGACCCGTCCGAACCCCGCGGTCTCGCCGGGCCGCAGGGCGATCCCGTGCACGTCGAGCGCTCCGGCCCGCGCCAGCGCCGCGGCGCTGCGGTCGCGACGCCCGAAGCCCGTTCCGCCGACGACGAGGAGGGCGTCGGCCTCCGCCGCCAGTGCCCCGGCGATGGCCTCGACCTCGGACGGGACCGGTACGACGGATGTCACGATCGCCCCGGCAGCCTCCACCAGGGCGCGGAGGGCCGCTTCGCGGGCATCGGGTCCGCGGCGCTCGGCGCCCGCGAGCACGAGCCCGATCCGGGGCTCCCGGATCCCGATCCGCACGATTCCCGCGCTCGCCAGCGCGAGGGCGTGGAGCGGGCGCACGCGCGCGCCCGCCTCGATCAGCCGGTGCCCGGCCGTGAAGTCCCGGCCGGTGGCGCCGGCGCCCTCGCCGGCGGGTGCGTCGGCCACCGCCTCCGTCATCGGACCGGAACGCTCGATCGCCTCCTCGGGCAGCACGGTATCTGCGGATTCGGGCAGGGCCTCGCCCGCCTCGACCCAGAGCGGCGCGCGGGGGAGGGGAACCGGCCCGTAGGACGAGGCGCCCGTGATCTCGGAGGCGGTCACGGCGAAGCCGTCGCGCAGGGCGACGCGAAGCGCAGGGACGGGGGAGGCGGCCTCGACCGTCTCCGCCGCGACGCGCCCGATCGCCGCCGCGCTCGCAACCGCGCGCGCGGCCACCGGCACGACGCCGTCGAGCAGGCGCGACAGCGCTTCGGAGAGCGGCATCAGGGCCGAGGAGGCGGGCCGGCGCATCGGGCATCCCTCGTTCGGGCTCGCCGCGGCGGGCGAGGGTAGGGGGCCGGCTTGCGGCATCGGGGCTTGCCGATCAAGGGCCGGCCGCGCCGATCCGCTCGGGCGACAGCGCAGGCCCGCCTCGGCTATGCTCGCGCGTCCCCGCATTCCGACCCGAGGCGACATGCCGCCGCTACGCCCCGCCCGCCTCCGTCGCGCTGTCCCGACCCTGCTGCTCCTGCTCGTCGCGCCGGCTCCGGCGCTGGCGCAGATGCGCGGCCATGGCGGGCCGGTGCGGGCACTCGCGGTCACGCAGGACGGCCGGACCGCGATCTCCGGCAGCTTCGACCAGTCGGCGATCCTCTGGTCCCTCGACGACGGCACCGCCCGCCAGGTCCTGCGCTTCCACGAGGGCGCGGTGAACGCCGTGGCGGCGCTTCCGGACGGGCGGTTCGCCACGGGCGGCGAGGACGGGCGCATCGCCCTCTGGCAGCCTGGCGGGACCGCGCCGGTCCGGGTCTTCTCCGAGCATCGCGGCCCCGTCGCCGGCCTCGCCGTCTCGCCGGACGGGCGCAGCCTCGCCTCGGCCTCCTGGGACGAGACGGTGCGGGTGCGCCCGCTCGCGGGCGGCGAGGGCGAGACCTTCGAGGGGCACAAGGGCAACGTCAACGCCGTCGCGTTCCTGCCCGGCGGCCGCCTCGTCAGCGCGGGCTACGACGCCACCCTCCGGATCTGGCCGCGGCCGGGCGAGCCCGACCCGCCCCGGGTCGTCACCCTGTCGAGCCCGCTTAACGCGGCGGCGGCGGCGCCCGACGGCGAGATCGTAGCGGCGGGCGCCGACAGCACGGTGCGGATCCTGCGGCCGGACGGCAGCCCGCGCGCGGGCGTCGAGCTCGGCCCGAGTCCCGTCATCGCGCTCGCCCTCTCGCCCGACGGCCGGCGCATCGCGGCCGCGACCGTGGCGGGCGCGGTGGCGGTGATCGACCGGGCCGAGGCGAGGGTGCTGTTCAATCTCGTCGGTCCCGGCCTGCCGGTCTGGTCGCTGGCCTTCCGGTCGGACGGAGAGCTCGTCACCGGCGGCGGCGACCGGCTGCTGCGGCGCTGGGACATGCGCGGCGGCACGCCGATCGGCAGCCTCGCCATGGGCCGTCCGCCGGACGAACTCGCGCGCTTCGCGGGCGACCGGGGCGCGGAGGTGTTCAAGGCCTGCGCCGCGTGCCACAGCCTGACGCCGGAGGGCGGCAACCGGGCCGGCCCGACGCTGAGCGGCGTGTTCGGCCGGCGCATCGCCACGGCGGAAGGCTACAACTTCTCCGAAGCGCTGCGAAAGCTCGACATCGTCTGGAACGCCGAGACCATCGCGCGGCTCTTCGAGGTCGGCCCGGCCCGCTACACGCCGGGCACCAAGATGCCCGAGCAGACGGTCGGCAGCGCGGCCGACCGGGAGGCGCTGGTGCGGTTCCTCGAGAAGGCGACGCGGCAGCCGTGAGCAAGGCGCGTCAGGCCGTCCCGCCCGCCTCCTCGGCCCGCTCGCGCAGGTAATCCTCGGTGGTGCGGGGCCTGGGGCGCTCGGGGACGGCGTGCGGGTCGAAGCCCGCGTTGAGCGCGGCCTCGACGCGGCAATCCTCGCACATCATCAGGGAGCGGATGCGCGCCTCGCCGGCGGCGCCCGCAAACATCCAGTGGTTGCCCTTGAGCTTACCGATCACCCGCTCGATCGTGCTGCGCGTGCCGAAGGGCTTGCCGCAGGCCACGCAGTCGAAGGGCTCCTCCGCCTTGACGATGCGGCGCGGCTCCGCCCAGGCCGCGAAGTCGATCCGCGGCGCCAGGGCGATCACGTCCTCCGGGCAGGTGGCGGCGCAGAGGCCGCACTGGACGCAGAGCGATTCCTCGAAGGCGAGGAGCGGCCGGTCGGCGCTGTCGGACAGGGCGTGGGTCGGGCAGGCGCCCACGCAGGCGAGGCAGAGGGTGCAGTCCTGCGTGCGGAAGTCGAGGCCGCCGAACGGCGCGCCGGCCGCGAGCGGCACCGCCGCGACCGGGCTCGGCGCCGCCGCGTGCAACTCGCGGAAGGCGACCCGCAGCACGCCGCGCTTGTCGCCGACCGGCCGGAACCCGGCCGGAGCGAGGGCCGGCGTGCCGGGCGCGATCGCCCGCAGCGCCTCGCCGAGGAGATCCGGGTCGTCGGTCTCGATCACTCCGACGACCGGGCCGCCGCCCGGCGCGCCGTAGCCGAGGGCCCGCACGACCGTGTCGGCGAGCGCGACCGTGCCGTGCAGGCTCGCGAGGTCGTGCCTGGGCCTGGCGCGGGCGAGCACCTGCACGCCGGCCGCCCCGTAGGCGAAGAGCGCCGCGAAGGCCTCCGGCCCGAGCTGCGTGATCTCGTTGACCCGCACCGGCAGGACGTTCGCGGGCAGGCCCGCGCCGAAACGGCCGAGGGCCTGGATCAGGGGCTCGCCGTGGTCGCCGTCGTGGAGCAGCACGATCCCGTCGCGCCCGCCGGCCTCGCCGTAGGCGAGCATCAGCCTGCGCAGGCGCCGCATCAGCGCGTCGGCCGGCGGCAGCGCGTAGGCGGCCGCGCCGGTGGGGCAGACGGCCGCGCACTGCCCGCAGCCGGCGCAGATGTAGGGATCGATCGCCACGTGGTCGCCGGCGGGCGCGATGGCGCCGGTCGGGCAGACCGCGAGGCAGCGCGTGCAGCCCGTGATCCGCGAGCGCGAATGGGCGCAGAGATCGGCGTGGACGTCGACGAAGCGGGGCTTGTCGAACTCGCCGACGAGGTGGGAGGCCTCGAACAGGGCGCGCTCGACCGCCGCCGGGTCGCGCGGGTCGGCCCTGAGATAGCCGCTGCGCGCCTCATGCGCCGGGAACAGCGGCGTGCCGCCCGCGAGGTCGACGACGAGGTCGCAGGTCGAGGTTGCGCCGTCGCGCGTCGGCCCGAACAGCAGGCTCTCGCGGGAGGAGGGGCTCGGCAGGGCGTAGTCGTCGATGCGCAGCGCGAAGGCGCCGAGATGGCCCTCGGCCGTCCGCACCGTGCCCCGCAGCACCGGGAACTCGGCGGAGAGGGGCGGGGCCACGGCGCCCGGCCGGCTCAGCAGCACGGTGACGTCGAGATGCTCGGCGAGCCGCCGCCCGGCCTCGATCGCGACCTCGTCGCGGCCGTAGACCAGCGCGACGCCGGCGCTCTCCATCGAGACGAGGGTGGCCTCGGGCTGCTCCTCCGCCGCGGCGGCGAGCAGCGCGGCCATCTTCGGCCCGGCGCCCGCGGCATCGTGGGACCAGCCCGCATGCTCGCGGATATTGACGTAGCGCACGCGGTCCGCCGCGCCGAGCTCCTCCGCGATCTCGCCGAAGAGCGGCGCCTGCAGGGTGCAGGACACCGTGACGGGCGCGCCCGAGGCGGCCGCCTCGCGGAACCGCTCCAGCTCGCTGCCGCAGAGCTGGTCGGCGGTGGAGAGCCTCCCGCCGCAGCCCTTCGCGATCGTCCCCGCGTCAAGCGACATCGTCTTCTCGCAGGAACAGGCGATCACCAACCGGTCGGACACTGTGTCATCCTCAAAACGGACGGCCTGTGGCCTCCGCACGCTTGCCGCCCGCCGTTATACTCGAATAGGTCCAAACTGCGATTCACCGGATGGGCGCAGGGTTTCAGGCCACGCGATGATGTCGGCCCCCGCACAGGACAGGCCGGGACGATCCCTCGTCCTGCCGCCGCTCTTCATCGGCATAGCCGCCGCGAACCCCGCGGCGGTGCATCGGGATGCCTGCGCGCTGGCCTCGGGCGAGCGGGCCGGCACACTCCTGCACGCCGATGACGGGCGGAACGTCGGCTTCGCGGTGGTGCTCGCGCCCGAAGAGCCGCTATGGACGGCGCGCCGCGCATTCTTGGTGGGCATGACGGCGCTGGCCGACGCGGTCGGCGCCCACGCGCCCCCCGAGAAGGCGATCCGCCTCGTCTGGCCGGACGGCCTGCGCTTCAACGAGGCGGGCCTCGGCGGCGGGCGCCTCGCCTGGCCGGGCGACTGCCCCGAGGAGGCGGTGCCGGACTGGCTCGTCTTCTCGGCCATGCTGATCGCCTCCAAGCGGCATGCGGGAGACCCGGGCCTGACGCCGGACACCACCTCGATCGAGGAGGAGGTGTTCGAGGTGGAGGATCGGGGCGTGTTCGTGGAAAGCTTCGCGCGCTACCTGATGAAGGCATTCGAGATCTGGGCGGAGGACGGCTTCGAGCCGCTCGGCGCGGCCTATCGCGCCTACCTGCCCGACGGGGAGGCCGGCCGCCTCACCGCGGCGGGCGATCTCGCGGTCGGGGACGGGGTGCGGCCGCTCCGGGCCGCGCTCGAGAAGCCCGCCTGGCTCGACCCCGCCACCGGGAGCCCGCGCCTGTGACCCTCAAGCTGCCGCGGACGCTCCGCCTCGATCCGTCCGACACCTTCGTGTTCGAGCATGCGGCCGAGCCCGGCGAATGGGCGGTGACCGGCTCGTTCCTGTTCCTCGACGCCGACCCGGCCGCGCTCGCCCCGAAGGCTCGCACCGCCTTCCGCTCCGGCTTCGTCGGCGTCGCCTCGCTCGGCTTCTCCACGCTCGTCGTCGTCAGCGAGGCGAGCGAGGCCGAGCGCGATGCGGCCGTCGAGGCGCTCGCCCGCCACATCCACGATCGGCTCGGCGCGCCCGACCGGGAGAGCGCCCGGCAGGCCGCGCGCGAGGAGATCGCGGTGGCGGCCTCGCTCTGCGCGCCGCCCGTGAACAGCGTGATCGCGATGAGCCGCAGCCTGGAGCGGGGCGAATTGCGCGAGCGCTTCCGGACCCTGCAGCGGCGCGCCGCCGCCCCGGGCGCCGACGGGCTGCACGCCGGGGCCCGCGCCTTCACCTTCGTGGAGACGGACGAGGAGCCGGAGGAATCGGTCGACCTGATCGGATTGATGCGCAAGGACGGGGCATGACCGAGTTCTGGGTCTCGAGCGGGCACCACCTCGCCGGGCGCAACGCGGGCGGCGGCCTCGCGGTCACCGACGCGTTGCTGCTCGCCTACCTCGCGCGACCCGAGCTGGTGCCGCCGCCCGAGGCCTGCGCGGCCGAGCGCGCGCTCCACGCCGCGCTCCTCGACGATCCCCGTCGCGCCGTCGCGCGCGAGGAGATCGCCGCCATCGCGGACCCGGACGCGGTCGAGAACTGGCAGGTGATCCTCGCCTTCCGCGACCGGCTCGTCGCCGCGCGCTCGATCGAGGCGGCCTACCTCGACATCGTGCGCGGCAACGGCGCGGGCACGCCGCCTCTCTTCCTCAACCAGCTCGTCCACCTGATCCTGCGCAACGCGCTCGACGGCTGCGACGACCCCTATGTGCTGCGCGCCGCCGAGCTGTTCTTCCGGCCCCAGCGCGTCTCGCTCGCCGATGGCAGGACGCTGCTCGCCGACGCGGAGCTCATCGACGCGCAGGAGGCCGGGCCCGCGCACTCGCCCCTGATGGCGATGTTCGGCCATGAGCCGGCCACCGAGCTCGACGTGATGACGGACGAGAACGCCTGGACCTACTGGAGCCGCTCCGACGCCTTCACGATGGCGCTCGATGTCGCGGCGAACCCGAAGAGCCGCGAGGGCCTCGCCCGCGCGATCGAGGCGTGGCTGCGCCACCTCCTCGCCCTGGAGGCACGCGTCGAGCCGGTCGCCCGCATCGAGGACCGGGACTGGCGCTGGTTCGTCGGCCTCGACGCCGAGGCGACGCGCATCGGCAACGCCCTCTGGCGCGGGGACGCGGTGGCGCCGGAGGCCCTTGCGCGGGTGGTCGCCCTGTTCCGCATGACCATTCCGGACGTCTCGCGCGTTGACCCGCGGGTCGCGGGCCATCCGGTCTATCTCCTGCTCGCGATGAGCACGGGCAAGCAGGTCTCGCTGAAGCCGCAGAACCTCGTCGCCGGGCTGCCGCTGGCGGACGGTCACGCCTGAGGCCACGGAGGGCGCATGCCGCAGGATCGTTTCGAGATCGGGCTGATCGTCGCCAGGCGTCGCCTGAGGAACGCCTGGATCGACCACCAGTGGCTGCCCGTCGGCGCGCTCCCCGCGGTGCCCGACGTCGCCCCCTGGACCCGCCTCTCCGCGAGCGCCGACGAGGAGACCTTCTTCGCCGGGTCTCATGAGGTCCGCCTATTTGTCGGTGAGACCGGGCATTACCGCGACAACCTCGTGTCCGGCCGGCCCTCCCTGTGGGTGGCGCTGCGCGAGATGGCCGGGGACGCTTACGAGATCGCCGCCGTCACGGCCGATCCCTACGAGGGCGAGGCGCTGGCCGAGGGGATCGGCGAGATCGTGGAGCCGGTGCCGATGCCGGCGCCGGTCCAGGCGCTGGTGGCCGCCTTCGTCGAGGCGTTCCATGTCGAGCGTCCCTTCGAGAAGCGCAAGCGCGACCGGGCCGACCCCGAGGCCCTGGCCCGCCGCGACCTCACCGCGAAGCCGAGGAGCGGGACGGAATGAGCGGCGATTTCCTCTCACGCTGGTCCCGCCGCAAGCGCGAGGCCGCGGAACCGGGCCCCGGCCCCGCGCCGGAAGCGATGGGGGACGAGCCGGGCGCCGCCGCGCCGCCCACGACCGCGACCGATGCGGCGACCGACGCCGAGATCGACGCTCTCTCAGCGGAGGAGATTGCGGCGCTGCCGACGCCCGACCAGTTCCGGCTCGACACGGATCTCACGCAATTCCTGCGCAGGGGCGTCCCGCCGGGCCTGCGCAACGCGGCCTTGCGCCGGATGTGGTCGCTCGATCCGGGCATCCGCGACTACCTCTGCGAGGCGCGGGAATATGCCTACGACTGGAACGTCCCGGGCGGCGTGCCGGGCTACGGGCCGCTCCTGCCGACCGACGACGTCGGGGACCTGCTCCGCCAGGTCATCGGCCGACCGTCCGAGGAGGCCGGCGCGGCCGGGCCGAAGCCCGCGGATCGGCACGACGTCGCGCCCGCGGGCCTCGACGCTTCCGGATCGGATGCTGGCCCACCCTCCCGCGCGGGAGAGGAGGCGAATCCCTGGTCCGCCGCTCCGGAGCCCGCGCCGCCCGACACGGCGGAGGGCGGCGCGGGCACGCAGGACGTGGCCGCTCATCCGCTCCCGGTCGCCGGCGAGGCCACGGCCCGAGCCTGTGACGAGGGCTCCGAGGCCGGGCGGGAAACGGCGCAGGCACGCCACAAAAGCCCGCCTCTGTCACCGGTGCGACGCCATGGAGGCGCGATTCCGATTTGAATGGATCAAAAGTGAGATTGCGGCACTCTCGAACGCGCTTATAGTGTGCACAATGAATTCGGTCCGCGGGGGCGCTCGCGGGTTGAGGGGTCCAATGCAATCGGGTGGCCTGTCGGGCGATTTCGGGACTGAGGGGGGTTCCGGCGGCGCAATGCGCGTGGACGAGATCGATCTCCTGCGCGCCCGCCACTACGATCTCCTGGCGACCGTGCTGGGGCGGGTGCCGTGCGGGCGGGTTCTCGCGCAGGTCTCGGGCCTGCACGGCGACGCGACGCCCCTGGGGAGCGCGCTCGGAGCGCTCGGGCGGGCGGCGCGCGGCGCCGACCCGCAGTCCCTGGAGCGCGACCATTTCGACGTCTTCATCGGCGTCGGGCGCGGCAAGCTCCTTCCCTACGCCTCCTACTACCTGACGGGCTTCCTCAACGAGCGGCCGCTGGCGCGGGTGCGCGAGGATCTTGCCGCCCTCGGTCTCGAGCGCAGCGAGAGCGTGAGCGAGCCCGAGGACCACGCGGCGATCCTGCTCGAGGTCATGGCGGGCCTCGCCTCGGCGCGCTTCGATGCCGAGCCCGGCTTCGAGCAGCGCTTCTTCGAGCGGCACCTGAAGCCCTGGGCCCGGCGCTTCTTCGAGGACCTCGAGGGGGCGGCCGGAACGGATTTCTACCGCGCGGTGGGCGCGCTCGGGCGGCTCTTCCTCGAGATCGAGGCGGAAGCCTTCGCGATGGACCCCTGAGCATGACCGCGACGCGCGAACGGGACGAACCAGCTGGAGGGACGACGATGCGACGGGACAACAAGGACGGGATCGGCCGCCGTCAGTTCTTCCGCACCATCGGCGGCGGCTCGGCCGTCGCCGCGGCGACGCTGATCTCCCCGATCTCGGCGACGGAGGCGCAGGCCTACGATCCCGGCTCCGAGGAGACGAAGGCCCGCTACCGTGAGACCGATCACGTGAAGGCCTTCTACCGGACGAACGGCTACGAGACCCTGAAGAAGTGAGATCGCGATGCTGATCAAGCGCAAGAGCGGCGAGGCGAGCCGCACGAAACATCAGGCCGTGGTCGCGGGTCTCGCCTCCGGCACGCTCGACCGCCGGGGCTTCCTGCGCCGCTCGGGCCTTCTCGCGGGCGGCCTCGCGGCGGCCGGCTCGATCCAGCTCGGCTCGGTGCGCCGGGCGCAGGCCGCCGGCTCCGCCGTCAGCGGGCCCGAAGTCACGATCCGCAAGAACATCTGCACGCACTGCTCGGTCGGCTGCACGGTCACCGCCGAGGTGGTGAACGGCGTCTGGGTCGGCCAGGAGCCCTCCTTCGCGAGCCCGATCAACCGGGGCACCCACTGCGCCAAGGGCGCGGCCATCCGCGAGCTGGTCCACGGCGACCGGCGCCTGAAATACCCGATGAAGATGGTCGACGGTCAGTGGACCAAGATCTCCTGGGATCAGGCCATCGACGAGATCGGCGACAAGATCACCGCCATCCGGGAGAAGTCGGGCGCCGACGCGGTCTACTGGCTGGGTTCCGCCAAGTTCACCAACGAGGCCTCGTACCTGTTCCGCAAGCTCGGCGCCTTCTGGGGCACGAACTCGGTCGACCATCAGGCGCGCATCTGCCACTCGACGACCGTGGCGGGCGTGGCCAACACCTGGGGCTACGGCGCGCAGACGAACTCCTACAACGACATCCGCAATTCCCGGACCATGATCATCATGGGCGGCAATCCGGCCGAGGCGCATCCGGTCGCGATGCAGCACGTACTGTCGGGCAAGGAGATCAACCGCGCGAACATGATCGTCATCGATCCGCGCTTCACGCGGACCGCCGCGCACGCCACCGAGTACGTGCGCATCCGCTCCGGCACCGACATCCCGGTGATCTGGGGCATGCTGTGGCACATCTTCCAGAACGGCTGGGAGGACAAGGAATTCATCCGGCAACGCGTCTACGCGATGGACGACGTCCGCAAGGAGGTCGCCAAGTGGACGCCCGACGAGGTCGAGCGCGTCGCCGGCGTGCCGGGCGATCAGCTGAAGCGGGTGGCCGAGCTCTTCGCGACCCAGAAGCCCGCGACGCTGATCTGGTGCATGGGCGCGACCCAGCACACGGTCGGCACCGCCAACGTGCGGGCCTTCTGCATCCTGTGCCTGGCCACCGGCAATGTCGGCAAGCCGGGCACCGGCGCCAACATCTTCCGCGGCCACACCAACGTGCAGGGCGCGACCGACCTCGGCCTCGATGTGACGACGCTGCCGCTCTATTACGGCCTGGTCGAGGGCGCCTGGAAGCACTGGGCCCGCGTCTGGGACGTGCCCTACGAGTGGCTGCAGTCGCGCTTCGACGAGGTTCCCGCGCAGGCCGGCCGCAAGGCCCGCACCCGCAAGGAGAACATGGAGGCGCCGGGGATCACCTCGACGCGCTGGTTCGACGCCGTCAACCTGCCCGCCGACCAGATCGACCAGAAGAGCCCGATCAAGGCCATGATGGTGTTCGGCCACGGCGGCAACACGGTGACCCGCCTGCCCGATGCCATCAGGGGCATGAACAACCTCGAGCTCCTGGTCGTGGCGGACCCGCACCCGACCACCTTCTCGGCGCTCGACGCGCGCCGGGACAATACCTACCTGCTGCCGATCTGCACGACGCTGGAGTGCGACGGCTCGCGCACGGCCTCGAACCGCTCGCTGCAATGGGGCGAGACGATCGTGAAGCCGGCCTTCGAGTCGAAGTCCGACTACGAGGTCATGTACCTGCTGTCGCGCAAGCTCGGCTTCGCCGAGCAGATGTTCAAGAACATCAAGGTCGAGAACAACGTGCCGCTCGCCGAGGACCTGCTGCGGGAGATCAACCGCGGCGGCTGGTCGACGGGCTATTGCGGGCAGTCGCCCGAGCGCCTCAAGGCGCACATGAAGAACCAGCACAAGTTCGATCTGGTGACGCTGCGCGCGCCCAAGGACGACCCCGAGGTCGGCGGCGACTATTACGGCCTGCCCTGGCCCTGCTGGGGCAAGCCCGAGATCCGGCACCCGGGCTCGGCCATCCTGTACAACACCAACCTCCACGTGAAGGACGGCGGCGGCACCTTCCGGGCCCGCTTCGGCGTCGAGCGCAACGGCCAGACGCTGCTCGCCGAGGATTCCTTCAGCAAGGGCTCGGACCTGACCGACGGCTATCCCGAGTTCACCATGGCGGTGTTCAAGAAGCTCGGCTGGGACAAGGACCTGACGGCCGAGGAGATGGCGGTCATCACCAAGGTCGGCGGCAGCAACGTCGACGCGGTGAGCTGGGCGACCGACCTGTCGGGCGGCATCCAGCGCGTCTGCCTCGACCACGGCGTGACCCCCTACGGCAACGGCAAGGCACGGGCGAATGCCTGGAACCTGCCCGATCCCGTGCCGGTCCACCGCGAGCCGATCTACACGCCGCGGCCCGACCTCGTGGCCAAGTACCCGACCCGGCCCGACGACCGCCAGTTCCGGATGCCCAATATCGGCTTCACGGTGCAGAAGGCGGCGGTCGACCGCGAGATCGCCAAGAGCTTCCCGATCATCCTGACCTCGGGCCGGCTCGTCGAGTACGAGGGCGGCGGCGAGGAGACGCGCTCGAACCCGTGGCTCGCCGAGCTGCAGCAGGAGATGTTCGTCGAGATCAACGTCAAGGATGCCGCCGAGCGCGGCATCAAGGACGGCCAGTGGGTCTGGGTCTCCGGCCCGGAGGACGGCACGCAGGCCAAGGTGAAGGCGCTGGTGACGGAGCGGGTCGGCAAGGGCGTGGCCTTCATGCCGTTCCACTTCTCGGGCTGGTACCAGGGCAAGGACATGCGCCAGTACTACCCGGCCGGCACCGACCCGGTGGTGCTCGGCGAGAGCGTCAACACCATCACCACCTACGGTTTCGATCCCGTCACCGGCATGCAGGAGCCCAAGGCCGCCCTGTGCCAGATCCGTGCGGCTTGAGAGGACGACGTCATCATGGCTCGCATGAAGTTTCTCTGCGACGCGGATCGCTGCATCGAGTGCAACGCCTGCGTCACCGCCTGCAAGAACGAGCACGAGGTGCCCTGGGGCATCAACCGGCGCCGCGTCGTCACCCTCAACGACGGCAAGCCCGGCGAGCGCTCGGTCTCGATGGCCTGCATGCACTGCACCGACGCGCCCTGCGCGTCGGTCTGCCCGGTCAACTGCTTCTACACCACGGCCGACGCGGTGGTGCTGCACTCGAAGGATCTCTGCATCGGCTGCGGCTACTGCTTCTACGCCTGCCCGTTCGGCGCCCCGCAATACCCGCGGGTCGGGAATTTCGGGTCGCGCGGCAAGATGGACAAGTGCACCTACTGCACCGGCGGCCCCGAGCCCGACCTCTCGACCATCGAGTACGAGAAGTACGGCTCGAACCGCCTGGCGGAGGGCAAGCTCCCGCTCTGCGCCGAGATGTGCTCGACCAAGGCGCTGCTCGCCGGCGACGGCGAGATGATCGCCCAGATCTACAAGGAGCGCGTGATCAAGCGCGGCTACGGCTCGGGCGCCTGGGGGTGGAAGACCGCCTATCGCGAGACCGTCGCGATCTGAGAGGCCCGGCGCCGAACGCGTTCAGACGATCAGGTTTCAGGGAAGGGACGAGCCCATGCGGCGGGGAACGACGCTCACCAGGACATTGATCGCCGCGATGGCCTTCGCGGCGGTCTCAGCCGCCGGCCTGCCGGCCTCCGCGCAGGCCCCGACCACGGCGCCGAACCCGACCGCGGATTCGGTGAACGAGGACCTCCTGTTCAAGCAGGACCCGAAGATCCGCGGCCGCATCTCCATCCCGGACCAGAAGGCGGCCAACCTGATCCAGCCGCAGGGCCGGGAGTGGCGCGGCTTCCACGAGGGCTGGATGCCCTGGATCGGCGCGGCCGCGATCCTCGGCATGATCGCCGCGCTGGCGCTGTTCTACTTCACGCGCGGGCGGATCAGGCTCGAGCACAGCGAGGAATCGGGCCGGAAGATCCTGCGCTTCAACAGTTTCGAGCGCTTCACCCACTGGATGACGGCGAGCTGCTTCGTGATCCTGGCCCTGTCGGGCCTGAACTACATCTTCGGCAAGCGCCTGCTGATGCCGCTGATCGGGCCCGAGGCCTTCGCGACGCTGGCGCAATGGGCGAAGTACGCCCACGTCTACCTCGCTTGGCCGTTCATGCTCGGCATCGTCTTCATGGTCGCGGTCTGGCTGAAGGACAACATCCCGAACCGGATCGACTGGCAGTGGATCAAGGCGGGCGGCGGCTTCATCGGCAAGAGCCACCCGCATGCCGAGCGCTTCAACGCCGGCCAGAAGGTCGTGTTCTGGATGGTGGCGGGCTTCGGCGCCGCCATGTCGGTCACCGGCCTGATGATGCTGTTCCCGTTCTACGCGACCGACATCAACGGCATGCAGGTGATGCAGGCGATCCACTCGCTGATCGGCGTCGTGTTCATCGCGGCGATCCTGGCGCACATCTACATCGGCTCGCTCGGGATGGAGGGCGCCTACGACGCCATGGGCAGCGGCAAGGTCGATCTCGCCTGGGCGCGCTCGCACCACGACCTCTGGGTCGAGAAGGAGCAGGCCAGGACGGCGAGCGGCCCGCAGCTGCGGCCGCGTCAGGCGCCGGCCGAGTAGGAAGGTTCGTCTCGGCGGGGCCGAGAGCAGGAGAGGTCCATGAAAGCGTTCGCTGTCGCCGTGATCTGCGCCGTGGCGCTCGGCATCGCGGCCTCCTACGTCCTGTCGTCGAGCCAGCGCTTCGCCTGGCAGGCCTTCTCGACGACCTCCACGCGGGTCTCGTCGCCCGGCACCAACCTCGTGGGTCCGCGCTGGACCGGCGACGTGAAAGGTCCGCACGACGAGGTCGCGGGCGACGCGCATTCACCGAA
The DNA here is from genome assembly GCF_037106235.1 of Methylobacterium nigriterrae. Classification (NCBI taxonomy): domain Bacteria; kingdom Pseudomonadati; phylum Pseudomonadota; class Alphaproteobacteria; order Hyphomicrobiales; family Methylobacteriaceae; genus Methylobacterium; species Methylobacterium nigriterrae. Next base: position 44,035 of record NZ_JBAWTG010000032.1, read on the forward strand.
GCGGTCGTGACGCGGCCGATGGCTGCGGGCGCGGGAGACAGCCGATGATGACGGGGGGACGGACCATGAGAGCCGTGGCATTCGCCGCGCTGGCCGGGATCGCCATGCCGGGCGCCGCCCTGGCGCAGGGCGCGGTGCAGGGAGCGGGGGACCCGGGCGTCCGCGCGGGCAAGCCGGCCAATATCTGCCGGGAGCTCGTCGCCTACGTGCATCCGCCCGCGCCCGCCGCGCCCGCGGCGGCACCTGCCGGCGCGCCGGCCGCGACTCCCGCCGTCCAGGCGCCGCAGCCGGGACAGCCGACCCCGACCGCCTCGCCGGCGGCGGGCGAGCCGCAGCAGAAATCCGGGCTCAGCGGGCCGGTGCCGCAGAGCGGCCCCGGGGCTGCCGGGCCGCAGGGCGAGGCGCAGAAGGCGGCACAGGCCGCACCGCCGGCCGCTCCCGCCGCCCCGGCGCCCCCGAAGCCGACGCCCGAGATGATCGAGCAGGTCGACGCCGCCGCCCGCGACGGCAACATCGCCGGCTGCCGGGACGCCGCCCGCAGGATGCGGCTCGCCGGCATCCCGCTGCCCTCGCCGCTCCTCGCCCTCGCGGCGCTCGACCTGAAATACCTCCAGGCGGCTCCGTAGCGCGGCCCTCGTACGGCGTCCGCTCGATCCCTTCGGTGCTGGTGCGGGGTTCCAACTTCCCCCCTTCATCCTGAGGTGCCGCAGCGCAGCGGAGGCCTCCTTCGAGGCCGCTGGCGCGGCGCCTCAGGATGAGGTCGCGGGTCGGACGGACGGCTCCGCCCGGTTCTGGATCGGATCCGCGCGGACCTCCTTTGGCGTCCGCTTCGATCAGGCGGATGCCGTATCAGAAGCCCAGCAGCGGCGCCTCGGTGAAGGACAGGTCGCCGAGCCGCGGCCGGTGCGGGCCGCGGGCGTATTTCGGCATACGGCCCGGAAGGACGCGGCCGGCCAGGCCCGGGACCGGTGCATCGGCGTCGAGCATCAGGAAGAACAGGCCGTTCCGGGCGAGAAAGCGGCCGATCGCGTGGCCGTATCGACCGAGATCCGCGGTCTCCCGGCAATAGATCAGCGAGGCGACGGCGACGCGGCCGCGCAGCACGCGGCGGCGCAGGAACACCAGGGGATGCGCCCGGCCGTCCGCGATCACCCAGGCCGTGAGGCAGCCGAGGGCGGCGTGGCTGCGCACGATCTCGCGCTCGCTCGCCTCTGCGACGATGCCGTCCGGCACCGCGCCCGTGACGACGCGGATGCCCCGACGCGGGCGCGAGGCCAGCGGCACGGCGATCAGCGTTCCATTCGCGTAGCGCGAGAAGCCCTGCGCCTCGATGATCGGGCGCGTATGAGCCTCGGACGAGACGTTGATGTAGGTCACGCTCCGGTCGCGGATCGCCGCCGCGACGAGGAGCGGCGCGTAGCCGCGATAGTCCGGATCGACGTACCAGCTCGACAGGTTGCAGCGCACCGATCCATCCGGCCCGGGCCCGAAGATGGTCAGGACGACGCCCACGAGCGCGCCGTCGGCCACGAGGACGAAGCCGAGCGGCTCGCGCCCCTGGGCCCGCGCATGCGCCTCGATGCGCGCGAACGCCGCGCTCCACCGGACGTGGTCGTGGGCCGGAAATCCGCGCGCCAGCAGATCGACCAGCGCCGCCCGGTCGTCGCCGGCGATGCGCCGGCACCGGACCTGAGGCGGCCGGGCCGCGCCGGCCCGCGCCTCCCGCGGCTCGTCGGCGGTGCGGATCGCCTCGGGCGCCGGCTCGGCCGGTTCGGGCTCGTGATGGGTGGAGAGCGCCATATCCGGTCTCTTTCCGGGAAAGCCCGTGACAAGTCTGGCACAGATCGCGACGAACGGTGCCGGGACACGCCCGGGAAACACTGGGTATGCAAGTTGCAGTGACTGGATTGGACCATTCTCAGGTGTTCTACCCGTAAACAGGTTGACCGATCATGACGCCGATGCAGTCACGCCGTCCGTGCCCCGCGACGCGTCCGGGGACGCGGGCGTGAAGCGCCTCCGCCTGGGCCGCTTCGGCAGCCGGTTCGCCGTGATCCTGTCCGGCGAGATGATCCAGAGCCTGTTCCACTTCGTGCTGAACGTCGTGCTGGTCCGCGAGCTCAGCGCCCACGATTACGGCCTGTTCGCGATCGTCTTCACGATCGGGGCGGTCGGCATCACCTATATCCGCGCGCTCTGCGCCGTGCCCGCCACCCTGTTCCTGGCGCGCGGGATCGGGCGCGGGGCCGAGCGCGGCTACGATGTCGCCTTCGGCTCCGGGGCGGTGCTCGTCGCCGCCCTGATGGGCCTCGCCGTGTCGGTCGTCCTGATGCCGACCCTCGGCTACAGCGCCTTCGCGGGAGGCGTCTTCGTCGCCCTCTACGCGTTCCGGAGCTACCTGCGGATCGTTCTCCTCGCCCGCGCGGCCTCGCGCATCGCCGGGCTCAGCGACATCGCCTACGCGGCCTCCGGGCTGCTGCTCGGCGCCCTGCTCATCCACGGCGGCGGCATCGGGCTCCTCGAACACGCCTTCGTGGCCGTCGCGAGCGCGCACGCGATCGGCATCGCGATCGCGCTCGCCGCCCTGCGCCAGCCGGTGCGCCTGTCGTTCCGGCCGAGCATGCGCCGACGCTACCTCGCGATCTGGCCGACGCTCGCCTGGTCGCTCGTCGGCATCACGACGATCAACGTGCAGGCGCAAGGGCTGACGCTGCTCTTCGCGCTGATCGCGGGCCCCGCCGCCTACGCGCCGATCGCCGCGACGCTCGTGCTGTTCGCGCCGCTGCGCATCCCCACGAACGCGCTCACCAACATGGTGCTGCCCGAGATCACCGGGCTCCTGGCCGGCAGCCAGCTCAGGAAGGCGCGCCGCCTCGTGGTGGGCAGCACCGCTCTGATCGGGCTCGGCTGCCTGACCTACGGCGCGATCATGTGGACGGCGCTGCCCGTGATCGAGACGCAGCTGTTCAAGGGCCGCTTCGCGCACGAGCCGATGAACATGATCGGCCTCGGGGTCTGGACCGTGATCACGGCCTCGCTCCTCTACGCGATCCCGCGGGCCTTCCTCGAGGCGGCCGCCGACTTCCGGATCATCGCCCACGGGGCGCTGATCAGCGGGGCCGTCGGCTTCCTGATCATGATCCCGATCCTGCTGCTGCAGGAGGTGCCGGCCTGGGCGCTCCTCGGCCTCCTGGCCTCCGAGCTCACGACGGCCTGGTGGTCGGCCAAGTCCTTCCGCGGCCGGCTGAGGAGCCTGCGCGAGGCTACGGCCGAGGCATCGCTCGCGACCCCGCCATTCGCGCCGGCGCGGGGCTGAGCCGGCGGAACAGCCGCGCCGTTCGACCGCGGGCCGGTCAGCCCGCCCCGACCGGGGCCGCCGGGGCGTCATCGCCCGTCGCGGCGGTCCGGCGCAGCATGGCGGCGATGCCCTCGGCGACCGAGCGCTCGCTGAACACCGCCTCGTAGCGCCGGCGGGCGGCGGCCGGATAGCCGCGCCACGCCTCGGGCCGCGCGATGACCGCCTCGAGGACCTCCGCCAGGCTCCCGGCGCTGCCCGGCCTCACGGTCCAGCCCGAGACGCGGTCCTGCACGACCTCCGGCAGGCCTCCGATCTCGGACACGATCGCGGGCACGCCGTAGGCGAGCGCCTCGATGGCGACGCGGCCGAGCGATTCCGGCAATCGCGAGGGCACCGCCACCACGTCGGCCCAGCGGTAGAGCGGGGCGGGATCGGGGACGAAGGGCGAGAGGCTGATGCTGTCGGCGAGCCCGGCGGACGCGATGGCCTCGCCGAGCGCCCGCTCCCGCTCCGCGTCCTCGAAGGCGCTGCCGACGATGCGGACCTCGATCCGCGCGCGCAGGTTCGGCGGCAGCCGCCGCACCGCCTCGACCAGCACCTCCTGCCCCTTGATGCGGCTGATCCGCCCGAGCATCAGGAGCCGCAGCGGGCGGGTGCCGTCGTAGCCGGCCGGGTTCGGCCCTTCCGGGCCCGCGATGCCGTTGTAGACGACCCGGCTCACGCTCGCTCGCGGCAGCGCGAAGGCGCGCGCGGTCGCCTGCGAGTTGAAGATCACGTTCGCGCCGCTCCAGCGGATGAGGCCGCGCAGCACCGCGCGCGTCGCGCCCTCCGGGATCTCGTGCACGTGCAGCAGGGTGCGGCCCGGGCACAGGCGGGCGGCGAGCAGGTAGTCGGCCACCACCGTGGTGTTGACGTAGACGAGGTCGCTCCCCCGGATCCGCCGCAGCGCGCGCGCGACGGCGAGCGGCAGCGCCGCCAGGCCGATCGTGGCGAGCCGCCCGAGGTCGCGCCGGCGCAGGATCCAGACGGGCTCGAACAGGATCCTGGAGGCGAAGGGCTCGAGCGCCGGGACGATCGGTCCCGGGCGCGGCAGCACCACGTCGATGCGGGCGTCGGGATAGGTCTCGCGGATCGTCCGCACGCTCTCGCAGAAGCTCCGGTCCGACCCGTACAGCTCGTAGCCCTGGTGGACGCAGGTGATGCGCATCATCGCGGGACCCTTCTGGCCCGGACCGGAACGGCCCGGGCACACCCGGACTGGACTGGGCAAGAACGGAGCCCGGCCCGCCGATTGCGCACAACCCCCTGAAAGCTGGGCCCTTGTCCCGGAACGAGACGAAACGCGGTGGCGGCCGGGACGGCCGCGCGGCGGGATGTCCCGAACCCGAACCGGCCCATTGCCAGAAGGGTCGAGCGTATGCCGGTGTCCAAGCCCTCCGTCCTGATCCTGGGAACCCGGGGAATCCCGGCCTCGCACGGCGGGTTCGAGACCTTCGCCGAGAAGCTGGCGCTGTTCCTCGTCGCGCGCGGCTGGCATGTCGGCGTCTACTGCCAGAGCGAGGTCGACGAGGTCCGGCAGCGCGTCAGCAGCAAGACTTGGAACGGGGTCGAACTGATCACCGTCGAGGTCGCCTCGCGGGGGCCGAAGGCGACGCTCGAGTTCGACGGGCACTGCGTCGCCGACGCCGCCCGCCGCGACGGCGTCTGCCTCGTGCTCGGCTACAACGGCGCGATCTTCCTGCCCTACCTGCGCCTGATGGGCCGCAAGATCCTGACGAACATGGACGGCATCGAGTGGCGCCGGCCGAAATGGTCGTTCCCCGTGCGGGCCTGGTTCTGGGTCAACGAGTGGATCGCCGCCTGGAGCTCGAACCGGCTGGTCGCCGATCATCCGGCCATCGCCGACCACCTCGCCACGCGCCGCCCCCGCGCCGCCATCGCGACGATCCCCTACGGCGGCGACCCGGTCCGGTCGGCGGAGCGGCGCAGCATCGCCCCGCTCGGGCTCGAGCCCGACCGCTACATGGTGTCGATCGCCCGGATCGAGCCCGACAACAACATCCTGACCTTCGTCGAGGCCTTCTCGCGCAAGGTCCGCGGCATCAAGCTCGCGGTGCTGGGCGACCTCGACCCCCGCATCCCCTATCACCGCGCCGTGATGGCGGCCGCGGGCGACGAGGTGATCTTTCCCGGCGGCATCTACCAGAGCGAGACGGTGGGGGCGCTGCGCTACCACGCCCGCGCCTATTGCCACGGCCACACGGTCGGCGGCACCAACCCGTCCCTGGTCGAATCCCTGTGGGCGGGCAGCGCCGTCATCGCGCACGACAATCCCTACAATCGCGGCACGGCGGGGGAGGGCCAGTTCTACTTCCGGGACGCGGATTGCTGCGAGCGCGCCATCGAGCGGGTGCTGACGGACGAGGTCGCGGTCGCGGCGGCGCGCCGGGCCGCGCTGCAGCAGGCGGAGCGGTTCGACTGGAGCACGATCCTCGAGAGCTACGAGACCGAGCTGAGGAGCCTCGGCGGCTACGTGCAGCCCCAGCGCCGGCCCCTGCGCGCCGGACTCCCGGCGCCCGCCGCGAGCGCGCTGCCCGCCCGCGCGCGGGAGGGTGCCGAGGCCGGCCTCCGCCAGCGGGCGCCCGGAGCCCGATGAGCGGCGCCGAGGCCGCGAGGCCCGGCGCGCCGACGCGCCGGGCCCTGATCGCCGGGGCGCTGGCCTGCGCCGGGCTCGGACCCGCGGCCGGCACGCCGGCCGCGCAGCCGATGACGCTGCGGCGCGGCGTCAACCTGTGGCCCTGGTTCGCCCTGACGCGCGAGTTCCCGGCGCCCCGCACCGATTACGACTGGCCGCCCTTCCAGCCCGGCCGGCCCGTCCCGAGCCGGGACGACCTGCGCCGCCTCGCGGAGGCCGGCTTCGATTTCGTGCGCCTCCCGGTCGATCCCGGACCGTTCCTGGCCTTCACGGGCGCGGCGCGCGAGACGCTCATCGGCCACCTGACGGAGGCGGTCGACGAGGTTCTCTCGGCGGATCTCCGCCTCGTCCTGAACCTGCAGGCGAACGCCGCAACCCACCACTACACGCCGGACAACCTCTACGGCGGCGGCGCCCCGCTGCTCGGTCCCTTCCGCGACCTCCTGGCCGAGATCGCCCGCCGCCTGGCCGGGCGCGCGCCCGGGCGGATCGCGCTCGAGCCCGTCAACGAGCCGCCGCAGGCCTGCGGCGCGCAGGGCTGGGACAGGATCCAGCACGGGCTCCTCGCCGCCGCTCGCAAGGCCGCGCCGGACATCACGCTGGTGGCGACCGGCGCCTGCGGCAGCATGGCGGCGGGCCTCACCGCCCTCGATCCGGCGCCGCTGCGCGCCTACGCGCCCCTGCTCCTCACCTTCCACTTCTACGAGCCCTACCTGTTCACGCACCAGGGCGCCCCCTGGATGACGGAGCCGGTCTATCGCGCCCTCAACGGCGTGCCCTGGCCGGGCTCGGCCGGGACGCTGGAGGAGACGCTCGCTTCGGTCAGGGCCAGGATGCGAGCGGACGGGGCGACCTCGCCCGCGGCCAAGCAGGCCGCCTACGCGACGACGGAGGCCAAACTCCGCGAGTACTTCGCGGCCGGCCCCGACCGGCGCTACCTCGATCGCCATCTCGGCGCCGTGAAGAGCTGGGCCGAGATCTACGGGATCCCGGCCGGGGACATCCTGATGGGCGAGTTCGGCGCGCTGCGCAGCGACGCGCGCTACGTCGCGGCCCGCCGCGCCGACCGGGTCCGCTACATCCGGGACGTGCGGGAGAGCGCGGAGGCGTTCGGCTTCCCCTGGGCGTTCTGGAACCTGTTCGACGGGATGGGCCTGATGGATGACGCCTCGCGCGCGCTCGACGGCGAGGTCATCCGCGCCCTCGGCCTGCGGATGCCGCCCCGCTGAGCGGCGGCCGGTACATCACGATCAGCAACAGGGCGAACTTCGCCAGGAGCGTGGTCTTGCCGCCGAGCCCCTCGAACGTGTTCACCAGGATCACGAAGGCCAGCATCGGCATCGCGATGCCGGGCCGGCACAGGCGCGCGACCTCGAACAGGAACAGCGTCACGGCGAGCGTGAGCAGGGCCGTCATCAGGGCGCCGTGATAGAGAAGCGTCTTCACGACCGGGTTCTCGATGCCCCATTCGAGGCCCTCGATCCGCCGCCAGCTGTCGACGAGCGCCGCGTCCGGGCCGATCAGCATGTCGCGCAAGGGAAAGCGGCCGATCAGTTCCAGCATGCCCACCCGCGCGTGCGCGCTGCCCCCGTCCGAGGCGAAGCGGCCGAGCAGCGTGTCGAAGAAGCCGCCGAGCACCAGGCCCCCGAGGGCGATCGGCACGAGCGTCAAGAGGAAGATCGCGGCGGCCACGCCGAGGAGCGGCACCCGGCCATGGCGCAGCACGCGGTGGAGCGCGACGAGCCCGTAGGCGCCGCCGAGCGCCACCGTCATCACGCTGGCCGAGCGGCCGCCGAAGGTGACGAGGGCGGCGAGCTGAAGCCCGATCAGGGCCGCGCGCGCGAGCCGCGGGAACTCGCCGCCGCCGCTGATCAGCGCCAGCACGTAGCAGGCGGTCAGCGTCGCGTTGTTGAGCGGGTGCCCCTGCAGGGCCGCCGAGCGGGTGTCGGTCTCGAAGATCTGGCCGTCGAGGCGGAAGGGGAAGAAGCGCTGGCCGCTGACGAATTCCAGGAGGCCCATCAGGGCGTTCACGATCATCACCCCGTGCACGACCCGTTCGAGCCACGTCATCGTGCGCCGGTCTCGCCCGGCCATCAGGATCACGACGAGGCCGGGCAGCGTGAACGTGTCGAGGGCGCCCGCGAGCCCGGTGCCGCCGCGCAGGCCGATGAAGAGCAGGAAGCCGACGCCGCAGGCGGCGATGAAGCAGCTCGCCGGCCGGTTCCGCGACGCCTGGACGAGATAGCCGACCGGATTGCCGTGGCGCAGCATCGCCCAGCCGAAGCAGAGGCAGGCGAGATAGGTCGAGGGATGCACCTTCTGCGGCGCCGATCCGGACAGCCCGTCGTAGTTCAGGCCGACCGTCCACAGCATGCCGCCCGACAGGCCCATGACGAGGAGGGCGGTGAGGATCAGCAGGAGGGTCTCGCCCCGGCCAAGGGCGCTCACGAGGCCGGCGACCGGGTTGATCAGCGGGCGCCGGATCCCGGCCCCGGCCGAGTTCGCCGCGCCGTTCACCGCTCCCTGCCCCGGGCGTCGACGAGGAGCGAGGCGGAGACGGGCTGCCCGAGGCTCTCGCTGGTCTCGACGATGTCGAGCAGGTCGCGCTGGCGCGTGGCGCCGTCCCGCACGATCAGGAGGACGCGGTCGGCCGCCGCCGCGACGGGCGCGACGCGCAGGTTCTCCGAGAGCGTGCCGCCGTCGACTGCGACGAGCTCGAAGCGCCCCTTCACGGCGGCCAGGAAGCGCTCGACATTGCCGGGGGTCAGCGCGTCGCGCACGGGCTTGTGGGTGTCGCCGAGGCCGATCCGGCGCGCGCCGGTGGCGGGATCCTGCACCGCGACGGCATTCAGGCTCTGCTCCCCGCGCAGCACGTCGAGGAGGCCGCCCCGCCCGGACCCGGGCCCGCGCGGATCCGCGTCGACGACGAGGACGCGGTCGCCGCGCGCGACGGCGACGGAGGCGAGCAGGTCGATCACCGCCCGCCGATCCCGCAGGTCGGCCGCGCTCGACGTGACGAGGAGGCTGAGCGAGTTGCCCGCCGAGGCGCCGCGCCGCGCTCCCGTCAGGTGGTCGAGCACGAAGGCCGCGGCCGCGTGGGTCGTCCCGTCCGCGGCCCGGTTCAGGCGCGGCAGCCGCGCCACGACCGGCGCGTTGGCGAGGCGTTCCAGCTGCCGCTGCGAGAGCACGGTCGGGTCGCTGTACTCCCTGACGAGGGAGAGGCCGGTGCCGAGGCCGACGCCGCTGAGGATCGCGGCGACGATCAGCACGATGCGCGGCGGCCAGCTGCGGTCCTGCGGGGGGCGCGCCCAGGTGATCACCCGGGCGTTCGTGGTGTCGATGCCGGCCTGCTCCTTGATCTCGCGCGATCGTACCAGGAAGTTGTTGTAGACGGCCCGGCTCGCGTCGACCTCCCGTTCGAGCTCGCGCAGGCGGACCGACGACTTCGCCGTGACGGCCGAGGCCTTCTGCAGGCGTTCGAGCTCGGCCGCCAGGGCGCGCTCGGCGGCGAGCGCGCGCTGGTACTCGGTATCGGCCGCGCCCGCGATCCGGTTCAGCTCGACCTCGATCAGGCGCCTGACGTCCTGCATCTGCGTGCGGGTCGCCGCGATGTAGGGATGGCGCTCGCCGAGATTGGTGCGGAGGTCCGCCTCCTTGCTGGCCAGCTCCGCGTACTGGCCGCGCAGCCGCTCGATCACGGGAGACTGGACCGCCTCCGGCGTCGCCCCGGAGCCGATCACCTGGCCGCGCGCGTCCCGGACGCCCTGCAGCCGCGCCTTGGCCTCGGCCGTGCGCGTGCGGGCCGCGACGACCCGCGCGTTGCTCTCGGTGAGCTGCTGCTCGCCGACGAGGCGGCCGCTCGACGCGATGAGCCCGTTCTCGGCCTTGAAGGCCTCGAGCCGCATGTCGGCCTTGTTCACGGCCTCGCGCAGGTCGTCGAGGCGCGAGCGCAACTCGCCGGAGGCCCGCTTGGCGGCCTCCGCGCGGGAATCCGACTGGTCGGTCAGGTAGGCCTTGGCGATGGCGTTGACGATGCGGGCGGATTTCTCGGCGTCGCGGGTCGTCACGATCACGTCCACGACGAACACCTTGTCGGCGCGCTTGACGGCGAGCTTGCGCCGCAGGCTCGTGAGCGCCCGCGTGCGCGCATCGACCGGGCTCTCGCCCGTGCCGAACAGCGCCCTGCGCAGGTTGCCGACGAGGCGCGCCGGCAGGCTCTCGCTCGGCGCCCCGAATTCGGGATCGGTCTCGAGCCCCGTCGCCGCGATGGCGCGCAGGAGAACGCTGTCCGATTCGACCACGCGCACCTGGCTCTCGATCTGGGCGACGCCCCCGTCCGGCGCCAGCGCCCCGGGATTGACGTCGTTGGTGACGACCTGACGGTCGCGCGGATCGATCAGGATCTGAGCGGAGGCCGTGTAGAGAGCGGGCGTCAGGAAGGCGTAGAGCAGGGCCAGCAGGCCGAGGACGCAGGCCGTCCCGATGATCAGCACCCGCCGGCGCACCAGGATGCGCCAGAGGTCGCCGATCTCCACGCTGGTATCGGGACGCGCGGGCTGGAACGGCGCCGGCGTGACCGGCCCCAACCACTTCCCGATCGCGATGTCTCTGTCGAACTGTGTCACGCCTGACCATTACCGGTTCGAGTTGGGACAGCGGGGCACCCGCCGCCACGACCCTGCAAGAGACAGGCAACCGCCTGAGGATTTCCGAATTCCGCCCGATCCGGGCGTGTTCGACCGGCGTTTCATCGGACGATGGTTAATGGCATCCGGCCTTGAGGTGAGCGAATACCAGACCATCCCGCGAGAATGTTTGGGGATAAAGCCGGCGCGGCGATTTATTCGCCGCCCCCATTGCGCTGTTTCTCACGTCGCGACATGACACGAGGCCGACGATCGTCTCGATCCATGCCGATCGGGCCCGGGTCCACTCCCGCGTGCGGGGAGGGCGGAGCGGGGCGGAAGACGTCACCTCCTTGCGCAGGGTGCCGAGAGGGGCGCGTGAGCGTGCAGGATTCGTCGATCGGGGCCGGGAACGGGATGACATGCGTCTGAGGCTGCGAATCGATGGACGGCGGCCGCGCCGGTGGCACGCGGCGCTCGCCGGGCGGATCGCGGCCATGCCCGGCCTCGACATCGAGCTCGACGCCCGGCCCGGGCCCGAGGCCTGGCCCGACAATGCCGACCTCCTGTTTCGCCTCGAGAGCCTGGTCAACCGGCTGCCGGCGACCGGCGCCTCCGCCCCGGCGCCGTCCGGAGCGCTCGCCGCCCACCCGCCGCCGTCCGGGCGGCCGCCCGACCTCATCCTGGACCTCTGCGGAGACGCGGAGGGTCCGGAGGGCGCGCGGATCTGGCGCCTCGCCTTCGACGGCATGCCGGGCGAGGCCGGGCTGCTGGCGAGCCTTCTGGCCGGGCGGGTTCCGCTCGCCACCCTTCAGGAGGGCGGCGAGCGCGTGCGCGCGGGCCACCTCGGCACGGAGGTTCCGGGACGGCTGGTCACCGCCTTCGAGGACGGGCTCGCCCGGACCACGACCCTGATCCTGGCGGCCCTCGCGCAGGACCGGCCGCGGCCGGCCGCCTCCGGCGCACCGCCTCCCGGATCGCCGGAGGCGGCCTGCCCGCGGCCCGCGCTCGCCCCGCGCGTCGCCCGCATGCTGGCGATGGCCGTGGTGCAGCGCCTCTACCATCTCTGCTACCGCGCCCCGCACTGGCGGACGGGGTGGCGGCGTCTCGACGGCCCGGATCTCGTCGAGCTGCGCCGCCATCCGGAATCCGGTTGGCGCGTGCTGCCCGACGACGGGCAGCGCTTCTACGCCGACCCGTTCCCGATCGACCACGACGGCGCCACCTGGCTCTTCGTCGAGGAATTCATCCACGGCATCCAGAAGGGCGTCATCTCGGCCGCGCCCTTCGGGCCGGACGGCGCCGCCGGGCCGCTCGTGCCGGTGCTGGAAGAGAGCCATCACCTCTCCTACCCCTTCGTCTTCGTTCGGGAGGGCTCCGCCTGGATGATCCCCGAGAGCGGCGCGGCCGGCACGATCGACCTCTACCGCGCCTCCGCCTTCCCGGGCGGCTGGGTCAAGGAGGCGACACTCGTCTCGGGCCTCGTCGCCAGCGACGCCACCCTGCTGGAGCAGGACGGCCGCTGGTGGATGTTCGCGACGGTGCGCGACGCCGAGCCCGGCGCGCCGCTCGGCACCGGCTCCTACTCGGACGCGCTCCATCTCTGGTCGGCCCCGGATTTCCGCGGGCCCTGGGCGCCGCATGCCCGCAACCCGGTGCTGATCGACACGACCTCAGGCCGCCCGGCCGGCCGCATCGTCCGGCGCGGCGAGAGCCTGATCCGGCCGGTCCAGGATTGCGCGGGCGGCTACGGGCGCGCCCTGTCGCTCGCGCGGATCGACCGGCTCGACGACGAGGGCTTCGCCCAGACCGTCGAGGCGACGATCCGGCCGGGGCCGGCCTGGCCGGGGACCCGGCTGCACACGCTGAACCGGTCGCGCAACCTGGAGTTCATCGACGGGTCGGCGCGCGCCCCCCGCTTCGGCCGTCCGCGGGGTTGAACAAACCCGAATGCGCCGGATGACCGGGATTTCATGGTTTGTTCAACGGCGCGGCCGCGCCCGCCGGCGAAGCTCGGGCGGCCGCACGCCCCCGAACACTCGGCGGGATCTTGGCGGCGCGATGGTTTTCTTTTATTCCCTCTATACTTCCACCGCATTCGTGGTCGAGAGTCCCGGCCTCGCCAGTTTCCCTCCACCCTCACGCTCAGGATTGTCGGATGAGGCGCCGCAGCGCGCGACCGGTCGTGGTCGAGATCAAGTCATCGCGTTCCCAGAAATCCACGTTATCTCAGGACTTTAGCCCGGCCCGTCCCGGCCGTGACCTCTGGGCCGGTCTTCCGATCGAGTCGGAATCGCCGGCCGTTCCCGCTGCCGAGCCGAAGGTCTTCCCCGTGGCCGGAGACGCGGCGGAGCCCGCCCGTCGCGTCCTGCCGAGCCTCCTGCCGATGTTCCCGGAGCCCGACGCCCCGGCGCAGGAGGATCCACCGCCCGCCCGCCGCCCCCGCATCCCGGCGCCCGTGCGGGCGACCCGGCCCCGGCCGAAGGCGGCCGAGGAGACGGCCCCCGCGCCGGCGCCGGATCGAGCGCCGCTGCCCGTCGAGGCGGCCGAGCCGGAGACCGTTTCCGCCGAGGAGCCGTCTCAATCCGAGCGGCCGGCGCGAAAGGGGCGGCTCCCGGAACTGCGCCGCGGCGAGCGCTGGAAGCGGCGCCTTCCGCGCGCCTGCTGGTGAGTTGCCGGCACGCGGTTCGGATCCAGGCCGCGCCGCGCGTCGCCAGATCTCTTCGTCGTCATCGCGTGCAGAAAGATGTGGGGCTGCGTCGATCAGGATAAAACTGCGACGACGCCAGTCATTCGATCGAAGAGGCGATCATCGGCAACGCCAAGCCCGGGGCTTTTGCGGTCGAGTGTCGAGCGACAAGCTCTATCGGGAGCTCGATGCGGTTGGAACGCGGCAAGCCTCTGATCCTGCAAAGCAAATGGTCCGCTATCTCCCGTCCAAGTTCCGATGTCGGAAGGTGAATCGTGGTCAGCGACGGCGCGACGTGGCTCCCGATTTCCAGATTGTCGATGCCGATGACCGAGAGATCGCGCGGGATCGGGACTTGACGCTGCGCTGCCTCGAACAGGACGCCGACCGCCAGTAGGTCGTTGCCGCAGACGATCGCCGTCGGCGCGTCCGCTAGGCCGAGAAGCTGAGCGAGACCCGCGCGGCCGCCCGCGAGCGTGAACGGCTGTTCCGAGACCCGCGAACCCGGAAGATCGAGGCCCATACCGGCCAGGGCCGCGCGCACGCCCGCGACCCGAAGCCGTGCGCGGTCGTTGCTCTGCGTGAAACCCGTCACCATGCCGAATCGCCTGTGACCGAGCGCGAGCAGGTGCTCGGCGGCGAGGGCGCCCGCGCGGGCATTGTCGAACCCGATCGAGTCGAACCGATCGTCGAACGACCAGCTCAGCACCACGGGAATGCGCGCCGCAGAGAGGAGCGCCCATGTCTCCGGCAGATGGTCGGCCCCCACCACTGTCAGGCCATCGACGCTGCGCTCCAGCATTGCGCGCACCGCGGACGCTTCCTGGGCGGGCGAGTACTCGTGAGTCGCAATGAGGAGCTGGTATCCCTGCCGGGCGAGCGCCGTCTGCATCGCCTGCACGGCCCGCGCGAAGATCGCGTGGTCGAGCGTCGGGATGACCACCCCGATGGTGTGGGTGCGCCCGGACGCCAGCGCGCGGGCCGGGCCGCCCGGCATGTAGTTGAGGGCCCTGGCCGCATCGAGCACGCGCCTGATCTTGTCGGGATGCACGGTGGTGGAGCAAGCCAGTGCGCGCGACGCCGTGGCCGGCGATACGCCGGCCAGATCCGCCACGCCCCGCAAGGTTGCACGCCCGCTGTCCTTCATCGCCCAATTCCGCCCCATCCGCCTGTGATGAATAGCCATGAAACTTGTTTCATGGAAGGCGCACGAACATACACAAGAGCCTACGGATCGAATTAATTGATCGAAATGGCGAGATCGGGTTGACAGGCCTCATCCTGACATCTCTATTTGAAAGCGCTTTCAAAGCTGGATCGCGTTGAAGCCCGACAGTCCGTGTAGAGGGACGTCGCTGCAGGAGGAAATCCCGTGAGGCTTAGCCGCCGGACCGTCGTCGGCGCGACGACCCTGCTCGTCCTCGCCCTCGCCTGGTATGTCGCGACGACGGGGCTCGGCCTAATCTCGGCCGGGCGCTTTCCGGCACCGGGAGACGTCGGGGCCGCGGCCGCGCAGGCCTTCGGGCGCGGCTATCCCGACGCGACCCTCGTCGTTCACGTCCTGCATTCCCTGAAGCTCGTTTTCCTCGGCTTCACGGTCTCCGTGGCGCTCGGCGTGCCGGTCGGGATGCTGATGGGCTGGAGCCGGACCGCGGAAGCCCTGATCAACCCGATCTTCCTGCTCCTGCGCCCGATCCCGCCGCTCGCCTGGATCCCGCTCGCCATCCTGTGGCTCGGTCTCGGCGACGGGGCGAAGGTGATGGTGATCTTTCTGGCCGCCTTTCCTCCCGCGGTGATCAGCACGCACACGGGCATCCGCGCTGTCTCGCCGGCGATCGTCGAGGCCGCGCAGATGCTCGGGACGCCGCGGGCCCGGTTCGTTGCGGAGGTGCTGGCACCGGCCGCGGCGCCGATGATCTTTACGGGCCTGCGCCTGTCTCTCCAGGCGAGCTGGACCACCCTGGTCGCGGCCGAGCTCGTCGGCTCTCTGGCCGGCCTCGGCTACGTGCTGAATGTGGCCCAGCAGGACCTCTATCCCGGCATGATCCTCGTCGGCATGGCCGCCGTCGGGGTCCTCGGCGCTGCCAGCACGGCCCTGCTGGGCTTGGCCGAGCGCCGTGCGGTTGGCTGGGCGCAGACCCGGGGGGCCTTCGCATGATCGCCTATCGCCAACCCTTGCCCGCGCACAGGACGCTCCTGCTCGGCCTCGTCGGGACTCTCGCTTTCTTCGGGATCTGGACTGGGCTCTCCGCCAGCGGGCTCGTCTTACGCCTGTTCCTGCCGAGCCCGCTCGAGGTGATGGAGCGCTTCGTCGTGCTGCTGACGACGCCGTTCGCGGGCGGCACCCTCGTGGCGCATGTCGCCTCGAGCCTGCAGCGCTTCCTCTCGGGGTACCTGCTGGCCGCGATCGTGGGCATTCCACTCGGGTTGATGATGGGCTGGTCGCGACTCCTCGACGACATCGTGACCCCGATCTTCGACGCGCTCCGCTTCATCGCGCCGATCGCCTGGGTTCCCTTCGCCGCCCTCTGGTTCGGCACCGGGATTGGCGGCCCGCTGCTGATCATCTTCGCGGGTGCCTTTCCGCCCTGCCTGATCAACGCATATCGGGGCGCCCGCTACGTCGACCCGAATCTGATGGAGGCCGCCGCGATGCTGGGGACCCCGGGGCGCCGGGTCATCGCCGAGGTGATGCTGCCCGCGGCTCTGCCCTCGATCGTTGCGGGCCTGCGCATCAGCGCCGGGCTCGGCTGGCAGTCGCTGGTCGGCGCCGAGCTGATCGTCGCCTCGACCGGCGTCGGCTTCATGATGGTGCAGGCGCAAGGCGCCGTCTCCACTACGACGGTCATGGTCGGGATGATCGCGATCGGTCTGATCGGCGTCGCGATCGATGTCGGCCTGCGCCTGATCGAGGCCCGCATCCGCCGTCATCTCGGACAGGCCTGAGGAGGCACCATGAGCTGCATCCAGTTCGAGCGGGTGAACAAGGAGTTCGGGGGGCTGTCAAGGCTCTCGACGGCGTCGACCTGACGGTGGCCGACCGCGAGTTCGTCGCGATCGTCGGCGCCTCGGGATGCGGTAAGACCACCTGCCTCAGGCTCGCCGCGGGCTTCGAGCGTCCGACCTCCGGCCGGGTCCTCGTCGGCGGCCGCGCGGTCTGCGAGCCAGGTCCGGACCGGGCCGTCGTCTTCCAGCAATTCGCGCTGTTCCCCTGGAAGACGGTGGCGCAGAACATCGCCTTCGGTCTGCGCAACCAGGGTCTGCCTCGGCCCGAGCGGCGAGAGCGCGTCTCGGCGGCCATCGCCATGATCGGGCTCGACGCCTACGCGGACGCCTTCCCGCATCAGCTCTCCGGCGGCATGCAGCAGCGGGTCGCCATCGCGCGGGCCTACGTGCTCGAGCCGGAGGTCCTGCTCATGGACGAGCCCTTCGGCGCCCTCGACGCGCAGACCCGCGTGGTGATGCAGGAAGAGCTCGTGCGCCTCGCCCGCCGCAATCCGCGCACGGTCCTCTTCATCACGCACGGCGTCGAGGAGGCGGTCTACCTCGCGGACCGAGTCGCGGTGATGACCGCGCGACCGGGCCGGATCAAGGAGATCGTCGACGTCAAGTCGGTCCGCGAGGCCGAGCGCTGGGAAGACTACGCCCGGATCGAGGACGTGATGGATCTCGAATCCTTCGTGCACCTGCGGACGCACATCTGGAAGTCGCTGCGCGAGGAGAAGACCGGCCGCTGAGCGCCGGACCGCCCGACGCCGTCGCGAGGACGGCTCAACCCCGAGGATCCGACCATGGCCAAGACGCTGACCCGGATGCTGGCCCGACCCCTACTCGCCGCCGCTCTCGCGCTGGCGCCGCCGCCCGTCCTCGTGCCCGGCTTGCAGGCCGCCGGCATGCCCGAGAAGATCGGCGTGTCCTACCAGCCGTCGCTCTACTGGGCCCTTCCGTTCTACATAGCGACGCAGAAAGGCTGGTGGCAGGCGATCGGTCTCGATCCCACCTTCGCCGTCTTCCCTGCGGGCGCGCCGCAGGTCGCGGCCGCGCAAGCCGGGTCCTGGGATGTCGGCGGGACAGGCTCGGTGCCGGCAATACTCGGAGCGGCGCGCTTCGGACTTCTCACGATCGGGCTCACCAACGACGAATCCAAGACCAATGCCCTGATGGTGCGGGCCGAGCGCGCGGACGCGATCCTGAAGGAGCCGAAGCAGCTTGCCGGCCAGAAGCTCCTCGTCACCACCAACTCGACAGCCGATTATGCCGCCCGTGCCTGCCTGCGGAAATGGGGGCTGGGCCCCCGCGACATGCGCTTCGTGAATCTCGGCCAGGCGCAGATCATCTCGGCGGTGATCGCCGATGCCGGCGAGGTCGTCGGGGTCTGGGCTCCCAACACCTACACGCTTGAGGAGAAGGCGAATGCCCGGGTGCTCTGCAGCGGGGCGGATGCTGGGGCCATGGTGCCGGGGGCGCTCGTCGTGCGCGCCGACTATGCCAAGGCGCACCCGGCTGAGGTCGCGAAGTTCCTGGCGATCTACCTGCGCGGCTGGGGCTGGGCCAAGGCCAACCCGAAGGAGGCGCAGGCGATGACGAAGCGCTTCTACGCGGAGGGCGGTGTCGAGGCGTCCGATCGAGCGATCGCGCAGGAATTTGCCTTGCGCCCGACCTACACCCTCGGAGAGCAACTCGCGGCCCTATCGCGCGCGGCGGGCGGCTCATCGGTCGACGGCTGGTTCAGCCGGATCGGCAGCTTCATGGCCGAGGTCGGCACTGTCCCGGCCGCGCCGGATCCGAAGACCTTCATCGACGACGCCTTCCTGAAACAAGTCGCCGAGGATCCGAAGCTCAAGGCATTCGCAACCGAGTTCGACGCCGCGGGCGCGCAGCGCTGACCGGCCCTTCCGAGCAGCCCTCCGCTTCCACAGAGCCTTCTACGACAGGTGAGACCATGACGATCGAGCACGTGAAGCGCGCGACCAAGACTCCCGAAACCGAGACCGGCGCGGCGCGCAAGGTTGTGAGTGAGATGCTCGCCGAGATCGAGATGCGCGGCGAGGCCGCCATCCGGGACTACGCGCAGAGGCTCGACGGCTGGTCGGGCGAGATCCTGGTCGGCCCGGACGAGATCGAGCGGCGCACGCGCGACGTGCCCGAGAGCGTCAAGCGGGACATTGCCTTCGCGGCAGGCCAGGTGCGCCGCTTCGCCGAGGCCCAGCGCGACAGCGTCCAGGATTTCACCGTCGAGCTGCTGCCGGGCCTGACCACGGGCCAGAAGCTTGTCCCCTGTAACGTCGCCGGCTGCTACGTGCCCACCGGCCGCTACGCGCATATCGCCTCGGCCTACATGTCGATCGCGACGGCCAAGGCCGCGGGCGTT
>NZ_JBAWTG010000033.1:0-60884 GCF_037106235.1 Methylobacterium nigriterrae
CCAGCGCACCACCCCCGAGATCAAGGGCGTCGTCAAGCTCGTCTCGGCCGACGTCACCCAGGACAAGGACGATAAGTCGGGCCAGTCCTTCTACAAGGCCACCATCCAGGTCCCGGCCGCCGAGCGCGCCCGGCTCGGCGAGGTCACCCTGGTGCCCGGCATGCCCGTCGACGCCTTCCTGCAGATCGGCGAGCGCACCGTCATCTCCTACCTCACAAAGCCCATCCTCGACCAAATCGCAAAGGCCTGGCGCGAACACTGACCCCGCCCAGGCATCGACGTCACACGCCGCGAGCCCGACCGAGAAAGGACATGGCCATGACGATCCGCTACCCCGTCCTGATGAGCGCCGCGCTTCTCGCGGCTCCCGCCGCGAGCGCCGACGCTCTCTCGCTCAGGCTGCCGCTCGCCTGCGAGATCGGCCGGACCTGCTTCATCCAGCACTACGTCGACCGCGATCCCGGCAGCGGCGCCCGCGACTACACCTGCGGCAGCCGCACCTATGACGGGCATGACGGGATCGACATCAGGCTGTCGAGCCGGCCCGCCGCGGCCGGACCGGCCGGCGCGGTGCTCGCCGCCGCGCCCGGCCGGGTGCTGAGGACGCGCGGCGACGCCGCCGACGTGTCGGTGCGCGAGACCGGGCGGGATGCCGTCGCGGGCGTCGAGTGCGGCAACGGCGCCGTGATCGCCCATGCCGACGGCTACGAGACGCAGTATTGCCACCTCGCGAAGGGGAGCCTGACGGTGCGCCCGGGCGATACCGTGGCGGCCGGCCAGGCGATCGGCCAGGTCGGCCTGTCGGGCGCCAGCGAATTCCCGCACCTCCACTTCACGCTGCGCCGGAACGGCCGCATGCTCGATCCGTTCGCGCCGACCGCCCCCGCGGAGGCCTGCCTCCCGGCCGGCGCGCTGCCGCCGGACAATCTCTGGGACGCGTCCGTGCAGCCCGCCCTCGCATACCGCGCCGGCGCCGTCCTCAATGCGGGCTTCTCGGGCGGCCCCGTCGGCATGGCAGAGGTCGAGACGGAGGCGACAGGGTCGGTCGAGCCGGCCTCCGGCGCGCTGGTGGCCTGGATCCGCACGATCGGTCTCGACACGGGCGACGCGCAGCGCCTCGTCCTCCAGGGACCGGACGGTCGCGTGCTGGCCGAGAACGCGGACAAGCCGCTCGCGCGGCCACGGGCGCAAACCCTGATCTTCGCGGGCAAGAAGCGGCCGGCGGCGGGATGGGGCCCGGGCACCTACACGGCGACCTACACCGTCTGGCGGGCCGGGTCGGTCGCCCTGCAGCACAGCTTCTCGACGACGCTGGCGGCGCGGTAGATCCCGGTCGCGCGGCGTGGCGGCCGGTTCGACCGCCCTGCCGCGCCGGCTGCGCCGCGGCCACCGAGGCGGTCCGGCGGATCGTCCCGCGCGGCGGGCGCGTTGAACCCAGAACGGGGGCAAGCGGAGTTGTCTCCATGGAGAAGCCGAGAATCGCGCCGAACGACCCGGTCGCCGAGGGCGCCCACACCCGGGCGCGCCGCATCCGCAAGGATGCCTGCCCCTACCCGCTCAATTCCCCGGAGCGGGCCGCCTGGATGGAGGGCTACGACGGCAGGCCGCGGGATTACGGCGCCGACCGCCCGCAGACCTCCGCCTGAGCGGGCGCCAGAGCGGGCGCCAGAGCGGGCCCTTGGGCGGCCGAGGCGGCGACATCCCGGATCGCCCAGGCGTAGCGGGCAAGGATCGACCGGTAGGGCGCGAAGGCAGCGGCCACCGCGCGGGTATCGTCGCGGCCGGTCAGGCGGCGCAGGCAGCCCACCGCCGCGACGTCGCCCTCCGGCCAGATGTCATGATCGAGGCAGTGGAAGATGCCGACCATGTCGGCCGTCCACGGGCCGACGCCCCGGATGCCGCGCAGGATGGCGGAGCGCTCGGCATGCGGCATGGCCGCGAGATCCGTGCCGAGCAGCCCGGCCGCGTCGGCCTCCCGGATCGCCTGCAGCGCCCGCACCTTGTTGCCCGAGATGCCGCAAGCCCTGAGGACGGCCTCCTCGCCCGGCACGAACAGGTCGCGGGGCGCGAGGCCGCGCGCGCCGGCGGCGGCCTCGACCCGCGCCCAGATCGCCGCGGCGGCCCTCACCGAGAGCTGCTGGTTGACGACCTCGACGAACAGGCGGTCGGCGACGGTCCTATGGCGCGGGGCCGAGATCGCAAGCGGACCGACGCGCTCGATGGCGGCCCGCAGCGGCTCCGAGACGGTGGCCGCCACGCGGCGCAGATGATCGTAGATCTCCGGATCGAGCATCCCGGCAGCCTGCGGCGTCACGCGGGGCGCGCACGGACCCGGCGGCGAGCCGGGGCGGCTGCCGATGCCCGCGCCGGGCGCTCGCGACCGGGAGCCTCGCTCGCATGCGCTTCGCTTGCACGCCTCTTCGATCCGGGAGAACGCCCGCGCTCCGGCGGCGTTCCGCCCTCACCCGACCTCCTCGACCTCCCGCGGCAGGCCGAGCCAGGCCTTCAGCTTCGCGCCGAGCGGGCGCGCGCTCGCCCGCGACCGCTCGGCCTCGCCGCGCGCCGCCCGCATCCGGCCCGCGACCTCGTCGAGCCCGAGCGGATCCGCCTGCCGCCCGATGGCGAGCGCCCCTTCCAGGATCCGGATGCCCTCGCCGAGCGGAACGCAGTTCGCGAGCGGCGCGTCGAGATCGATATGCGCCCGGATGTAGGCTGCCCGGCGAGCCTCCACCTCGGGGCTGTCGGCGCAGGCGAGCCGGTTGACGAAGGGCATCAGGCGCTGCCGATCGGCCTCGCCGGCCTCGTCGTTGAGCCGCAGGGCGAGCCGGCAGATGGGGCGCGAGAAGCATTCCGGCAGATCGAGCGGCGACTTCACCGGCCGGTACGGGAAGCCGCACGCCACCACCGCCGCCTCGTTGATGCAGGTCCCGCCATCCGGACCTGGAAAGGGATGAGAGCCGCGCTTCAGGCTCCAGTTCAGGATGTGGTCGAAGCTGTCCATGGTCAGCACCTCGGTTGCTGCCCCCGATCCGCAACGATCCTCCCGGCGAACGCGTCCGTCCATAACATGCCTCAAGGGCGCGCCGGCGCGGGCTCAGCCGTCCGGGGTCAGCACCGAGATCAGGGCGTTGCCGAACCGCGTCGCGGGCCGGACCTTCGCGGCATGCTCGATGCGGGCGATGATCTGCGACCCGTCGCCGTTGCAGAACGTCTCCACGATGTCGCCGGGCATCAGGCCGAGGTCGCGTCCGAGCAGATCGTGCACGGCCGCGAGGTTCTCGTCCGTGTCGATGGTGAAGCCGAAGGATTGGTGCGGCTTGTAGAACAGGACCCGGTCTCCCGGCCGGAGAAGGGTCTTGATCGTCTCGAAACTGACGTTCGGCGCACGCTCTGGCACCCTGCGAGCCTCCGGTGATCCCTGCCCGCGGGGTTTTTGCCGGGCGGATCCGCGGCGTCAATGCCCACGGTCCGCATAAGGCCGGCCCCGGGCCCGATCCTGCGGGCCTCGTCAAGCCCCGCCTCGCCAAGCCTCGCCTCGCCAAGCCTCGCCTCGCCAAACCCCTCAACGGCGCCGCCGCGGCGGTGTAGGATCCGTCGCGAGGAGGCGCCGCCGATGAGCACGACAGGCACGCCGCCCGAGCGGCTGGCGCGGGTTTCCGAGCTTGCGGCGAGGCTCGCCGAGAAGACTCTGGCCGATCGGATGCTCGAGCACCCGACCCCCGACGCGACGCTGCGGGCCCTCGCGGACGCGGCGCTCCTGCTGGACGCCCACGGCCAGCCGATCCCGCCGCTCGCCCTCGAACTCCTGACGCGCCTGTTCGAGGAGCGCCGCGGCGAGGCCGGCGCGGCGGACGCCGTCGCCGCCGACGAGCCCCCCTCGGAAGGAGGCTCGGACGCCGCCCCGGAGGAAGCGCCTGGCCGCAGGCTGATGCGGCTGTTCCGTGCGCTCCGCCCGGGGGCGAAGACCTGAACCGCCGCCAAGGCTCCCTCGACCGCCGAGCCGCCCTCCGCTGAGCCCGTCGCCGCCCGTGCGGCCGCGATTTCGCGCTGCCGCGGGCCGCGCAGCCCGGCATCCGCATCGGGCGAGTGTGATCGACCTCACAGAAGGTCGCCGCGCCCTTGGGGCAAGCCTCGCGGAATTCTTTATCCATTCGAGGTCGCCATGAGGACGTCGACGTCGCGGTTGCCGGATCTTGCCGAGGTGGAGGACTACGTCGCGGAGGGCACGCACCTGCTCCGTGCCGGGGCGGAGCGGCTGGATTGCCTCCGCCGGGACGGCGCCTGCGAAGCCGAGCAGCGCTGGGCCGCCGACATCCTGGCGGCCATGGAGCGCATCCAGGTTCTGCTCCAGGATCATCATTCGCGCCTGGCGCGGGCGGACGCGGTCCAGCCCGTCACCCGCCCGGCTCCGGGGAGCCGCCGCTGGTGGCCGGTCGCGGACCACCGCAGCGAGGGCGTGGCGCGCAGCCGCTGAACCCCGTCCCGGCGCGCCGCCCCGATCGGAGATGATCAATCGAGGAGAGGGCCTATATCGCCGATTGCTGTATTAGTCAAAATAACAACCGAGGGTTATTATCGATCATTTAGGAATGTCCGGCTAGACATCTTGTCCAAGCTTCGCGGTCGAGAGAGAATGCCATGGTCCTCCATCTCCACCTGTCGCGCTCCTACGAGGCGAAACGCGCCGGGCGGCCGGCCGCGAAGCCCGTGACCGAGGCCTCCATCAGGGAGGCGCTCATCCGCAGGAGCAGGCCGCGCTTCCATGCCGGCCACATCCTGGTCCTGCTGCCGCTGGCCGGCGCCTTGCTGTTCATCGCCCGCCTGATGCTCATGCGGCCGTGAACCGGCCGCTCCCGCATGCCCGGGCAATCCGTTCCGGCGGCCACCCGGGGCGCCGCACTCGCGAGGCCGCTATCCCAGGACGGGCGGAGCGGCTACACTCCGCCATGAGCAACGTCATTCGACCCGATTTTGGCCGGAAGCCTGCCGACGAGAGCCCTGGCGAGGCGCCATTCGTCTTTCAGGCCCTGCATGTCTTCGGCGATGCCGCGGGCTACCGAGTCTGCCTTGTGCACGATGAGGGGGCAGCGGAGGGCGACGTCCTGAAGGTCGTCGTCGGCCGGGTCGGAGGCTGCGATTTCGAGCCCGTCTCGATCCTTCCCAACACGCAGGACGGCAGGAGCGATGCGGCCTCGGTCGGCCTCGCGATCCTGCGCACGCTCGAGATCATCGAGAACGCCCCGTCCAGCGCCGGATAAGCCATCTCGAACCGTCGGGCCCGCGGCCGCGCTCCGGACGATCCAGAGCCCCGTGGGCAGCGCGAGCCGGTGCCGGAAACGCAAGAAGCCGCCCCGGACGGGGCGGCTTCGAAGCGGGGCGCGAGCGCGCCGGGCTCAGGCGGCCTGCAGGTTGCCGGCCGACTGCTTGCCCGAACGCCGGTCAGTCTCGATCTCGTAGGAGACCTTCTGGCCTTCGACGAGGTTGCGCATGCCGGAGCGCTCGACGGCCGAGATGTGGACGAACACGTCCTTGCCGCCGTCATCGGGCTGGATGAAGCCGTAGCCCTTGGTCTCGTTGAACCACTTCACGGTTCCTGTGCTCATCAGTCGTTCCATATCTGTGCTGGCGATCGAACGGGCCAGCGCATGCACTGCAGGGGCCCGGTCTCTTGTCGTCGAAATGTGGGAGAATACAGTACGCGCGCCTGTCAAGGCGATACGGCCGGATATCTGGCCAGAGATCGATTCCGATTTTCTACGCCATCCTGGCGATGTTTTCAAGCATCGGCCGGCTGACGCGAAAAGCTGCACGACATCAGAGCGTAGCCGGGCGTCTCTCGGCCCCGTCCAGCCCGATGCCGCGCTCGTGTGTTGTCCGGCGGCGGCCTCGGCGTCATATCGCGGTTCGGACGGTCGCGATCCTGCCGGTCGCGGCGCGTCGGTTCGGCTCGATCGGAGACGGCCACGACGCCGGGACGGGGCGAGACCGGATCTGCGAGCGCTCCGCCTGCCCTCCGTGGCCGTCGGTGTGCATGGACCGGCTCCCGAAGCCGGCCGGAGCTTCGCAGAGACGCGCTGAAATCGGGTCGGCCGTGGCAGTTGCGGGGTCGGGGGGCCATATCGGGACCATGAGCACCGATGCGATCTATCCCTACACCCTCGAGATCAGACCCTGCGAGGAGCCCGAGGGCCACTTCACCTGGGTGATCCGCGAGCGCGGCAAGCTTCTTCAGCGCTCGGACAAGCCGCATTCGTCCGAGGCCCTGGCCCGGAAGAGGGGCGAGGCCGAGATCGAGCGGCTACTCGGACCGGGACGCTGAGGACGCCGCCGGTCGCGTGAGACCCGCGCCGGGATGACCGGGCGCGGACGAGGCATCCTCCGATGGCTTAGGCTGCCGCCGCGAGCGATGGCGGCCGGGGAAGCTCCGGCACGTGGGCGCCGGGGCTTCCTTGAGCCCGGCCTGCCGGCGAGGCCTTGGCTGCGGGGCGCGACGACAAAACCTCGCGCTCCGAGCCCGGGCCCCGCCGGCGCGGGATCGCCGCGATCAGTGGGCCCCGGTCGACGAGGCGCCCGCCTTCGGGGCGCCGGGCGCCGCTCTGGTTGCGCCGGACGGCGCTGCCGTGGTGGCACCCGTCGCGGTGCCGGTCGTCGCGGCGCCGTCCTTGGCGGGCATGCCCTTCTCGGTATTGCTCTTGACGCTGCCGGGATTGTTCAAATTTTTCTCGGCGCTACCGGCCGCGCCCGTCTGGGCCAGGGCGGCACCGGACAGCGAGGCGAGCAGTACAGCCGCCAGAGCGACACTCTTCCTATGCATGACGTTCTCCCTTGACGCGAACCAGGATCGCGAGCCGGCGGCCTGCTTCGGCCCTCCGACGGCGGTTGGTCTTCACCAACGCGATCAGACTGTGCCTGTTCGGATGAACGCGGACTGAGGTGCGCGCCGGGTCGCCGTTCAGGGTGGGCCGAGCCCATGCGAGCGCATCGTCGGCCGGGCCTCACCGGTGCGCGAGCGAACGAGGCCGGCTCCGAGACGCGGCCGGACTCCCGGCCCTCGCCGGCCTGCCGGCGCGAGCCGTGGCTGCCCTCAAACGAGCGGACCGGGCCTGCCCATGCAGGCGCCGCGCGAACGGAGCGTATCGGGCAGCTTGCGCGTCCGGCGAACCCGCGCGGACGCCCGCATGAAGGTCGCGTAGTTCTCGGCGTCGTCCAAGCTCAGCCCGCTCACGACGGGATCGTGCCCCTGGATCACCGAATGGGTGCCGTCGCACCCGAGCTTCACGCTGATCTTCGACATGCGGCCTCCTCCGAGAGGGGCGCTCGCTCCGGCGCCACGGTGCCGGCACGCGCCATAGCCGCCTAACGGCTGACGACGGACTTGGTTCGGTTCCGACCCTCGATCCGGGCATCGCGACGATCCGGTCTCTCGGCGAGTTCCACAACCCGGCCGAACGGTCTCGACGGCATCACGGGCAGCGGTGCCGTGCGTTCGAGGCTTTCGCGGACGTCGCGTTTTTTCCGAACCACCCGGCCGACTTGCAGGTGATCGTCAGGGACGGGTGATCGTCAGGGGCAGGTGATCGTCAGGGCAAGCGACCGCGACGGCAGAACCGCCGGCGGCTTCGGCGACGCGGTCCATCCGTGAGGAGATGGCTCCGACGCTGCTGCCGGCCCGAGCGCAGCGTTCTCCGCGGTCGGGACGGCGATCAGCGGTGACGGCCCTCCAGGCCGCGACGCCGCGTCGAAGCGGCGTCTCGCAGATCGGAAGCTTTGGGAAGAATGGTGGGCGCACTAGGGTTCGAACCTAGGACCCGCTGATTAAGAGACTGCGGAACAGCGAGTTTCTACAAGGGCCATTTCGACATCTTCCCTTTTCGTTCCAGCATTGATTGGAAAGGGAAATTCCGTTTTGTCGAAACAGAACTCAGGACCGCTCTGCTCCAACGAAGTGACCTCTCCGCACGCCTTTGACGCAGAGCAGGCACTCCTCGGCTCAATCCTGCAAAACCCAGATGCGCTCGACCGGGCTCGGGAACACGTCCGCGGCGAGGACTTCATCGATCCCGTGCACCGGCACCTGTTCGAAGTCATGGGTCAACGCCGAGATGCCGGCGAGCCCATCGACCTCCTGCTCATGACGGCGGCTCTTGGAGATGCCGACGTCGGGGGAATGACCCTTCGTGCCTACCTGATCAAGCTATTTACTGAAGCAACCACGGTCAGCGGCGCACCCGGCTACGCCAAAATGATTCGTGACGCCGCGCAGATGCGCCGGATCCTTGAGACAGCGAAAGCCGCCGTAGCCGAGATGACGGCCGGCTCGGTGCACAGCCCGACCGCCTACGCCACCTTCATGATCCAGGAACTCGACGAGGTTGCGAGCGCTGGCCTAGCCGAGCACGCCCGCTGCGTCACGCTCGGGCAGAGCGTCGGCAGCGTAATCGCGCGCGTCCATCAGGCGCGAGCGGGTCTCACGCCGCGGAGCGTGCCTTACGGCCTGCCGAGGCTCGATCACGCGACCCTCGGGATGCGACCAGGGCAATTCATCGTCGTGGCCGGGCGCACGGCGATGGGGAAAACGACGGTCGCCATACATATCGCGATCTCGGCGGCTCGCGGCGTCGGTCCCGTCGGAATGTTCTCACTCGAGATGGTTGCAGACGAACTGTCTGAACGCGTGCTTTCCGCTGCCGCCTACGACCCCTATGCACAGGAGCCGATCACGTACCGGGCGATCGCCGAGGGCCGCGGGCTATCCGAGCAGGCCGTAGAGCGGCTCCAGGAGGCCGAGCGGGTCTGCGCGGGGATTCCGGTCTGGATCGAGCAGCAGGCCGGTCTCACGCTAGCTCAGATCGCTGCCCGGGCCCGGCAGATGCGGTCGCGGGCCGAGCGCCAGGGCGTGCCACTGGCGGCGCTGCTCATTGACCACATCGGGCTGATCCGCCCCTCGAAGCGCTACTACGGCAATCGCGTGCAGGAGATGACCGAGATCACCGCTGGCCTAAAGGGGCTGGCCAAGGAACTTGGCGTCCCGGTGCTTGGCCTCAGCCAGCTCAACCGAGAGGTCGAGAAGCGCCAGGACAAGCGCCCGCAGCTCGCGGACCTGCGCGAGAGCGGTTCGGTCGAGCAGGATGCCGACGTCGTGCTCGGCTTATATCGGGAGGCCTACTACCTTGAGCATAAGGCCGACCGGACCGATGTCGAGGAAGACCGTCTCGCGCGCTGCCTGAACACTCTTGAGATCGAGATCCTGAAGCAGCGCTCCGGGCCCACTATCCGGATCGAGTGCTTCTGCGACGTCGCTTGCAACGTCCTGTCGGAGATGGCGCGATGAAGGGCGAGTTCTACAAGATGGATTACGAGGCATGGGACACGGGCACCGTGGACCTGCCCCTGGAGCTTGAGGCGGCGTACCTGCGCCTCTGTCACCAGATGTACCGGACCGGCCATCCGGTTCCGAATTCGATCAAGCTGCTACAGGGCCTGTTCCGCTGTGGGCACATCAAGGCCGCCGCGCTCCTCCGGCGCTTGATTGAGGCAGGCAAAATCCAGGTCAATGAGCAGGGCCAACTAACCAACAGCCGGGTGAGCCGGGAGCTCCTAGCCCGGGAGTCATTGTCGAGTAAGCGCCGCGTAGCGGGCGCGTTGGGCGGGACTAACAGCGGAGTCAGTGGTGCCAAGCCATTGAAAAACAAGGAAGTGGATGCAGCAATTGCTTTGAGACTGCTAACCAGAGGAGAGGAGAAGAGAGAAGAAAAACCCCCTACAGTCCCCCAGGGGACAGAGGCAGCCGGCTTTGAGGAGTTCTGGTCCGCTTACCCGGAGCGGGGGGGCGACAATCCACGAAAGCCTGCAGCCGAGGCATACGCCGCGGCAGTGCGGCGAGGTGTGACGCACGCCGCGATCATGGCAGGCATCGAGGCGTACAGGGCCGAGCTTACGGAGGCACAAAAGATCGGTACCGAGTTCGTGGCGCACGCCGCTACATGGTTGAGAGAAGAACGATTCAATCGGTGTGGTGCCAAGCCGCAGAAGACCGGGAATGACCCCTATCTCGCCAAACTCGCCGACGATGACTGGCGCGAGCACATGCGGCGCTGGAAGGCGACCGGTGGCCAGTGGACGTTAGCTCAGAAGTCTGAGCCGCCGGATAGCCAGCAGACGAAGGTGCCACTGCATATTCTGCTTGAGTTCGGCATCGGGCTTACCCCATCGCGCCCGCTAATCAACCTGCTGACGGGGGTAGGCTGATGAGCGATGGCCTGCATACGTGCACCGAGGCCCTCGAGGCACGATATCTCTCGTATCCGAGGCGGAGGCATCCGCCGTGATCAGGAAAATGGATCTGTACTGTGGCCGAAGACTGGTCAAATAGTTTGGATGAGCCGCGCTCGCTTTGAGATCGCAAGCGGGCTTTGCCTGTATAATAACTTGGGCTGCTTGGTAGGTGCCGAGATGGAGAGAGCGCGCTGGGACGAAACTCATCCACAATTCTACGACGACTTCGAGGAGCTGTTTGACGAGAATCCGTATGCGGATTTGGTTTACTGGAGCAAGGTTGCGTACTGGACGATCGAAGAAGGAACCGCTCTGTCGTATGGTTGTGAACCGCGTGTAGTTAACTGGGATGCCCTTGAGGGCAGCGAATACCCCTTCGCTGCCATTTACGCGGTCCGGAGAGATCTCGCGATGCGGGCTCGTGACATGGGCCAGCTTCAGGAAAAAAAATGAACCAACGGCGTTCATCAAGTGGACGAAAGGACTCGATGTGCCCTTTTGCCCTGAGCTTGAGAAAGCCGTCTATGCAAGAGTCAAGGCTGAGAAAACCACGCGAACGTCGGGTAGCGATACCCTCAACCCGAAGGAGAAGCAGAGCCTGCAGAAGCTTGTGCTTGGGCTCGCTGTTGTTGCTTACCGGTACGCGCCTAAGCAAGGACCCAGCAAGATATACCAAGAAATCAAGAAGGACTTAGAAGACGAAGGCATCGTACTAGACGTGGACACCGTGCGCAAACACCTGATCGCGGCCGACGAAGCGTTCCGTCACTTGATCGAAGAGAAAGAGAAAGACTCCTGACCGAAATCGGCCTCGGTCAAACCGAGTTCGGCCACCGGTCTCCCGCCCGAGCCTACAAGGTGCCCGTCCACCACGAGACGGGAGGTCTACCATTGGAAAGTAAAGCTCATTCAGGTTCGGGGCCTCTGGAGATGACAGGGGTTCCCGAGCTGTTCCGTCCACATGAGTTCAATCGGCAACAGGCTGATCGCAACACTTTATCCCAGAGCCCGGCCCTCAGCCCGCCGGCCCCGTCCGGATACTGCAAGGGGCACGCCTCGGCTCTGAGGGCGGGCGGCCGGCAGTGAGCGCATCGCCTGCCGCAAGCAAGGCCGCGCACGTCGCCGCTCGTCACAATCGGCTACAGTGGCGTGTTCATGCCTTCAAACTCCGACGGTTGACCGCCGGACTGCACCGTGGAAGCCGGGAACGCCACGAGCGCGTGCGCACTCGCAGGATCAAGCGCAGCAGCCGATCACGGTCCAGGTGCTCCGAGCGCGCCGAGACTGACGGACCGTTTGCAGCCGATCGGCTAAGCAACACCACAGCCTAAGTAGCCTCGGCGCGTCGTGACCGGCTGGCTTAAAGCTGGGCTGTCCCGGACAACTTCAGGGCCAGAGGATTTGGACATCCTCCGTGGCTAAACGACGGGCACGGAGTAGTCGTGCTGAGGCAGCGCCAGATCGGGGTTAGGGTCACACGGTCGGCCGCAATGATGAGACGGACCAGGTAGATCTTAGAGGAACCGCCTCGCGATCTTAGGTCCCGATACCCGCACCGAATGTGGATCGTCTCACGGTCAGTAAATGGAGGATTATGCCTGATAAAGATAGAGGATCACACTCAACTGAATCTCAAGGGCAGCATCCAGCAGGCAGGGCGATGCCAGAGTAAAGTGATCACCAGCAAGTGATCACCAGTAAATCGACTTCACTCTCTGGAACAAGAACCCAGAACCTCGATCTCTACATTCGCTCCCTCTCCGAGATCATTCGAGATCGCTCCGCTCAAGGATGGTCGGTTAACCTCTTGACCATCATGCCCGACCGGATCAGTCGGGACGTGCGGTTGATCTCCTCCCTCCTTCATGAACCCACTTGCCGGATCTACGCCAAGTTGACCTCTCGTGTGGTCCGCCGTCCTCGGTCTCCGTCTGTAAGAGACCGGCTGCCCGTGCTGATCGGGTGTGCCGACCTGCCGATCTACAAGCGTCGCCGTGAGGGATCCTCGTCCTGCAATTCCGATGTGGACGGAGGCCTTCACCTCCACGCCCTCCTGGCTGTTCCGCCTGTCTCGCGGCTCAAGAGCGAGACGGTGGAAGAGCACTTCGCCCGGAACGACGCACTCTACCGGAGAGGTGGAGGTATCGCGGCGATCGACGTCCGACCGATTTGCTCCTCGGACATCGAGAAGGTGACCCGCTACGCCTTCAAGGCCGTGCGCGACGGCAAGATTGGTCTGGATGCCGGCGTCCTGATCCTCCCACGCACAGTCACGGAGCTCTCCCGGTAGGTGTGGCTCGGAGGCCTGTCCTAGAGCGCCCACTCTCTGCGGCTGGGACGAACAGGTCGGGCGCCTTACGGCATCACCCTCTCATACGTGCGCCATGCACGTGGGCGGAGGGCAGCGTGGAAGGTGGTCTCATCTGGCTCAGCATCATCGCCGGGATCGTGTGCCTGGACGGGCTCACCTACGGGTTCACGGCGCCATCGAAGGGGCGGCAGAACGATGCCCTCTGCGTGGCCACCGGCGAGCATGCAGCAACGTAGAATATGCCCACAAAACCGAAGCCATCCCGGCTCTCGCCACGTGCCGGGTTAGTACCCCCGCGTGATGTCCACGGCCTCAGGAACTTGTCCTGTTCTGCGGTAGGCGCGCACGTTGCCCGCGACGACAGCGGCCGCGGTGCGTGGGTTCGTCGGACCGCTGATGTGGGGCAGGACCGTCACGCTGGGGTGCCGCCAAAGAGGAGAGGTGACCGGGAGTGGCTCGATGTCGAAGACGTCCAGCACAGCGTGCGAAAGCTGTCCGGTATCGAGAGCCGCGATGAGGTCATTGGTCGCGACGACCGGGCCGCGCCCGAAGTTCATCAGGGCTGCGCCCGGTTTCATCGCGGCGAGCTGCGGTGCGCTCAGCAGGCCGGGCGTCTCCGCCGTCAGCGGCAGGAGGCAGATTACGATGTCGCTCAGCGAGAGCAGTTGCGGCAGGCCATTCGCTCCAGCGAAGGCCCCGTCCACTGTCAGAGACGCCGGCAATGCCTTGGGCGAGCGGCTCCAAGCAGCGACCCGGAAGCCGGCCTGATGAAGCCTTTCAGCCGCAGCGATCCCGAGGGCACCCATCCCGAGGAGACCGACCGTCGTCTCCGCGGGAGAGTGATAGGCGTGGGGCTGCCAAATCCTCGCCTCCTGCTGGCGCCGGTAGGCCGGCATGTCGCGCTGCAGGTAGTAGGTCCAGGCCAGGGTCGCCTCGGCCATCGTTCGGGCGAGTTCCGGATCGACTAGACGGACAATCGGCACGCCTCTCGCCCCAAGATCGCGGACGATGCGCTCGACGCCCGCCCACACGCTCTGGATCCAGGCGAGGCGCGGCAGCAGCGCGACCTCGGCGGGATCGGGATTGGCCACGATGGCGATCTCGACTTCGGTTCGTTGCGCCGCTGTGAGGCTGCCGAAGGAGCGAATGTTCTCCTCAGGCAGCGCGCTGGATAGCGCTGAGAGGAAGGCCGCTTCCTCGTCCGCACCTAGCGTGCCGAGGAAAACAATCGGTTTGCGCATCGGACCTCTCTTGATGGCTCCGCTGCGAGC
Organism: Methylobacterium nigriterrae; assembly: GCF_037106235.1. NCBI lineage: Bacteria > Pseudomonadati > Pseudomonadota > Alphaproteobacteria > Hyphomicrobiales > Methylobacteriaceae > Methylobacterium > Methylobacterium nigriterrae. Next base: position 13,858 of record NZ_JBAWTG010000033.1, read on the forward strand.
CGAGACGGGCAGTTGTTTCCGCAGCTCAACCGCCGCGACCGGGTCGCGACCCGCCTCTACGCCACCGGGCTCATCGACCCGGCCGGTTCATCATCGGGCAGCACCGCATTCTCCGCCCTGTCGCTGGAGCGTTTCACCGCAGCTCTGGCGCAGACGGGCGGCGGCGCGGAAGCGGCCTATCTCCAACACCGGTATCTCGCCCACACGCCCGTCCTCGATCTTGTCCTGGCCAGAGGCTCAATGCCGGCCGCCGCACCACCGCCCTCGGCAACGCCCCTTGCTCTGCGCTCCCTTCATCCGCGCCCGTTAATCCGCCGCGAGAGGACGCCCTGCTCCTTTGTCGGCTGCCTCAATGCGCTGTGCTCGGCAGCCGCACCGACGCACTGTAGCCCGGGTCGCAGCAGCGCAACCGCCGTCGTCTACCCCGGGCCGCACCTCGGTCTCGCGTCGGCGCATTGAGGTGCGCTGATGTTAGCAAGGCAGCCGTGTCGCGGAGTGCGAGCACCGGCAGATCATCCTGGACACGATTGCGCGGTACGCCTCGTCGGCGCCGTGAGACGGTCCCTGGCGCAGATTCCGCGAGCGCCGTGACGCTGCCGCCCTGAAGGCGAGCCGCTCGGGAACGTCATCGAGCCGGGCAGCGCCCGATGCAGCCCGCGCGCGGCGAACGCCCCGAATTCGTAGCGGTGGGCGGACTTTCGTGCCTTACACTCCGAGCGCCACGGCTTCCCTTCGGCCGACAATCGCGGACGACGATGCGCGACCCGCTGCCCTTCACCTTCGGGATCGCACTGGTGCCCCGGCCGCTCGCGCGGAACTGGGCCCTGATCGAGGCATTGCTCGACCTCACGCTCACGTCGGTGGGCGCGCAGACGGATCCGGACTTTCGCGTCGTCATCGCCTGCCACGACAGGCCGCGCACGGCGATGGACGGCGATCCACGCCTCAGCATCCTGCCCGCCGATTGGCCCGTGCGGGAGACCGGCCCCCATAACGACGACAGCGGCCGCAAGAAGCACGCGCTCAACGACCACGTCCTGGCGCAGGGCGGCGGCCTGTTCATGCTCGTCGACGCGGACGATTGGGTCGATCGGGAGACCGTCGCGGCTGCGCGCGCCTGCATCGGGCCCGAAGAGGTGGGCGGTCTGATCGAGGCCGGAATGATCCTGGATCTCCGGACGCGGCGGATCGCGGCGCTGCCGCACCCGGACATCTTTCCCGGCGAATTCCACCGGCTCTGCGGCACGAGCACCGTGGCCTGCCTGCGTCCCGGCGCGGCGGACCCGGTTCGCCGCGACCCGTTCAGCACCCTGCGCTCACATCATCAATGGCTGGAGATGGCGCGGGAGCGCGGCGTGCGGCTCGCGTCCCTGCCGATCTCGGCGTGCTACCTCATCAACACCTCCGAGAACCACTCGGACCTGCACGGGCCCCATCTCGCCTGGCGCCGCACCCTGACGGCGGCCGTCAACGCGCAGGGCTGCGACCTCGATGACTTGCTCGCGGCTCGCTTCGGCCTCGATGCTGCGCGGGTGAGATCCCTGTCCCGGCGGTTCTTCCCGCCCGCTTCGGACGCCCGCGTCACGGCCTGAGCACGCGCCGCAGCTTCTGCGCGTAGCGCGCGCTCGATCGCCGGTGACGCAGGGCCTCGGCGGGGTCGTGCGCGGCGTCCGCCGCCATGCTGGCGGCACCGAGTTGGAAGGCCAGGTAGCAGGGCGTCAGGAATGCGAGGAGTTCGGGATCGACCGGGCGCCCTCCCCCGCGCGCCACGATTGCCGCGAGGCGGCCTTGCGCGTCTTCGGGAAGCGGCAGTTCCGCGACTGCGCCGACGATGTCCCAGGCGACATCCTGGCAGCCGACGAGATCGTGGGCGACATGGTGGTCGAGGGCGTCGCATTTCAGGAGGCGCCCGTCCGGGCGGACGAGGAACTCCCAGGGCTGCATCCGGCCGTCGATCTCCACCGGATGCGAGCGGTCGGCGAGCCCTGCCAGGCGAGGTGCGGTCCAGGCACCGAGCGCTCCGGCCCAGTCCGGCCCGAGGGCCTCGCCGACGTTGTGGCGGGCCATCGCGAGGAGATCGGTCACGCTCGCGCCGCGATCCGGCCCGCTCGCGAAGTGCCGCGCCCGGAATCCGAGATAACGTCCGACCCGATCGATGAGGAAATCCGGCGCGACGAAGCAGAGGTCGAGGGGCCGGCCCTCCTCGAGCCAGCGCTCGACGAGGAACCCGTGGCGATAGCCGGCGACCGGAGGCGTGAACCCGGCGGCGTTCAGCGCACGGGCCCGGCCGAGCTTCGCGCGCCCGGCCGGCCCGAGACCGGCGAACTTGAGGAGCCAGGCTGAGCCGCCGGCTCTTACCAGGAACTTGCGCTTCTCCTGCTGCGCGTCGACGGGCGGCCAAGCATCCTCGCTGCGGCCCTGGAGCGCCCGCCATCGCCCGCCCGAGATGTCCGCGAGGGGCGCCTCCGCCGGGCCCACCAGATCGGCAACCCAGGCCGCGAGCCCGCCGGCCAGCACCACGTCCTCGAACGATGCGAGGTGGCGCCCGAGCCGATGCCAGCGCGCCCGATGCCGCTCGGCCGCCTGCGGACCCGGCGCGCCGGGATGGCTCGGGAACAGGGCGATCCGGTTCTCGGGGATCCCGAGATCCGCGAGCCTGTCGAGGACCGCCCCGAAGGAGCTTCCGGACAGGCCGGGCCCCTCGTCGGCGACCGCGAACCCGCCCGGATCTCCCGCGATCAGACCCGCGGCGAGCGCGTCTCCGAGGGAGAGCTCGCGCCGGAACGGGCGGCCGACGGGCCGCACCGTCCACAGGTCTCCCGACCCGAGCCCCGCGGCCACCATCGCGCCGAGGGGCGCGCCGATGCTGCGAATGCCGACGATACGCGTCGTCGCGCTCAAGCCGGCGCGCGCCGCCGCGACCGCGTAGCTCTCCGGGTAGAGCGCGTAGAAGGCGAAGCCTTCGGCCCAGCGCGTCGTGATGCGGTCGGGCAGCATCGTCGCAGCGAGGACCGCCAGGTCGGGCGCCCCGGGCGTCTCTCTGAACCCCGTCCGCCACGAATCCCAGACCGATCGGGCGAGCGCCATCAGGAGGCCGGTCGCGGCGTCCTGTGCGCGGGAGGGGGCGTCGTGGCCGCGATCGCGGAACGCCGCATCCGCGATTCCCTGCGCGAGTTCCCCGGCCTCGATCAGAGCCGCGACGAGGGCACAATGGCGGCCGATGCCGGGCGGCTCGTCCGCCATCTCCCGAAACAGCTCGGCGAGGATCTCGAGCCTGTCGCGGGGATCACCCGTCCGGCTCGACTTGCCGAAGACGAGCATGGTCGCCCCTCACCCGGTATCCACCCGCGCGGGCGCGTAGCGGCGCACCATGTCGGCGCAGAACGCGACGTATTCCTCGAGCACCTGCGGCGCGCTGGTGTGATGGGGGGCGATGCCCCGGTGCTCGGGCGTGAAGCAGAACGTCACGGTGACGTCGAATTCGCGCAGCGCCTCCATCTGCCGGTCGAACCAGTTGAGGGCGTCCGGCCGGAAGCTGTCGGCCCAAGACAGGCCGGTGCGCAGGTAGGTCACGCCGAGGCGCTTCATCCAGGCCACGGCCTCGTCCAGGCGGTGGTCCTCGAAGTGGAACCACTGGCACAGGCCGAGGGCCGGCGTGTGCTTGGCGAATTCCTCGAGCGCGAGCTTCGGCGTGCCGTCCTGGCGAAGCAGGCCCATGTGGAAGTGCCGGTAATAGGACGAGCCCTCCGCCTCCCGGTGGCGGGTTGTGGCCTCCCACTCGCGCGGCAGGTCGTAGAGGCTGTACCAGTGGATGCGCGGGGCACGCCCGGTCAGGAGCTCGGCCGTGCGCGCGAGCCCCCAGAGCTGCACCTCTTCCGCTCCGAAGGTCGAGACGCCGACCTCAGAGACCCAGATCGGGAGGTCCGTGACGGCGCGGATCTCCGCGATCTTCTGCGGCCATTCGTGAATCGTCCAGAGGTTCCAGTCGAGGGGGAAGCCGTGCACCGCGACCGCGTCGACGGCGCCGAGCACGCCCTGGCCCTCCATGCGGCGGATGAAGAGCGGATCGATCGGCGAGATGCCGCCGAGAACCCGCGTCAAGCCCGGATTGACGGCATGGATCGCCTCGCCCGCGGCCCTGGCCATGGCGCCGAAGCGCAGCCAGTCCGGATCGATCTCGGGATCCCAGTGCGACTTGTTGTTGGGCTCGTTCCAGAGCATGACCGCTTCGATCATGGGCCAATGTCCTCGGCTGTCGGGGTGTCGTGCCGCGGGCCGGCCGGCCGCATCGGATGAACGGCCCCGGCGCCTTGCGGGAGGGGAGCGCAGCGGCAGACATAGACCTCCTCCTCGGGGTGGGCGACGACGGCGAAGCCGCTCGCGCGCAGCATCGCCTCGGTGCAGGCCCGATTGGGGACCCACCAGTTGGTCCAGTCGTTCGCGTAGCGATGCTCGATGAAGTGCAGCTTCGGGTAACCAGGCTGCGCGAAGTGGTCGTCCTTCCAGAAGTCGTAATCCTCGGCGACCGGCGCGACGTCCCGCGCGCCGCGCTGCATCGACTGGAACACAAACAGGTCGCGCGCCGCGTGCTCGCGGATCAGGTCCAGCGCTAGGAGGGGGTGGCGCAGGTGGTAGAGCACGCCCATGAACAGCACGACGTCGAAGTGTTCGCCGAGCGCCCCGACATCGTAGACCGAGAGGTTGCGGAACTCGATGTCCTGGCCCGTCCAGGCGGAAGCGAAGCGGGCCTGGGCGAGGTAGCGCTCGTCGGAATCCACGCCGAGGACGCGTGCCGCGCCGCGCCGCTTCATCTCGATGGCGTAGAATCCGCCGTTGCAGCCGATATCAAGGACGCTCCTGCCTGTGAGATCGGCCGGGATCGCGTCGGCGAAGCGCTTCCACTTCACGCGCGGGTAATCCCCGAGGAAGTGGTTCGGCGCGGTCGGCACGCCGTCGAGGTCGATGTTGTGGAACCATGCCCCGAGCGCCTCGATCCTTCGGCGCAGAGCGGCGCTCTCCTCGACCGGGCTCATCGTGTGCTCCCTCCGGGCATCAGGGGATCGGCGGCGCGCAGGCCTGGGCGGCGGGCTCGCCGAGGGAGAGGCGTCCCGGCGTTCCGGTCCGCTCGGCCTCGCCGAGGAGAGCGATGGCGGCTCGATACCCGTCGAGGGTGCCGACATCGACGTAGGAGCGCCCCGCCCGGATCCCGAGAGCGCGCCCACCCTCGGCCAGATAGGCGTTGACCAGCGTGCCGATATACTCGTCGGCGCAGTCCCGCGACCGCCAGGACGCGTGCAGGGCGCCTAGGATCCGTCCCGGCATCTTGAAGGCGCCCCAGATCCAGCGGGAGGTCGCATCCCTGCGCTTCACCTGGATCTCCACGACCCGATCCTCGGCATCGAGGACAACCGCGTCGAAGCGCTCCGGCTGATCCACGGGAAAGAGCAGGAAGGAGAGCGCATCGTCCGGAAGCGTCCTCAGAGCCTCCTCCGGAAACCAGATGGTGTCGGGAAGCCCGACGATCACCGGCTCGTCAGGGGCGATGAGGGGCAGGGCGCGGAAGACCGCGTCGCACAGCCCGACCGGGCGCGGCTGCACTACGTAGGCGATCGGAACGCAGCCGTAGCCGGCCCCGTAATACTCGACGATGTCGGACTTGCCAGGCGAGATCACGAAGCAGATCCGCGTGGCCCCCGCGCGCAGCATCCGCTCCACGAGGTACTCGCTCACGGCGCAGGGGCATGGCGAGCCGTCCCGGAGGCGGCTTCCCACCGGCAGCAACTCCTTCGAGAAGGCGAGGGGTTGGATGCGGCTGCCGCGGCCCGCCGCCGGCACGATTCCCCACATGCTCAGGGCTCTCCGCCGAGTCCGGCCAGGCGCGCGCTGATCTCGGGTGCGCGCCTCGGCGCCTCGGCGAGGACCCGCTCGAGCGCGTCGACGCGACGGGTCGCGCTGTGATCGGCCAATGTGCGATCGCGACCCGCCTCGGCGACACGCCGGATCTCGGTATCGGTGAGGTCCATGGCGGCGCAGACATCCTCGGCGCTGCGCGCGATCAGGATCTCCTCGCCGGGCCGATAGAAGGCATCGAGCCCCTCCCAGTCGTCGCTCAGGACGGCGGCGCCGCAGGCCGTCGCCTCGAACAGGCGGCCGGACGGGCACCAGCCCATCCCGGCCATGGCGCCCCGCGTGACGTTGAGCGTCAGCCGCGAGGACGAGAAGAAGGCTGGGTGCTCCTCGGGGACCACGTGGTGCACGAAGTGGATGTTCGAGGTCCAGGGAAAGTCCGCAGGGTATTGAGCCCCGCCGATGAGGAAGCGCCGGTCCGGACGGTGCCGGGCCGGCTCGATGAGGAGGGCCGAGACGCCGGCCTGCCGGTCGGCCGCGTAGGTCCCCAGATAGGATATGTCGGACCGGTAGCGATCGAGGGGAGCGGCCGGACGATGCACGGAGGGATCGGCATGCCCGTAAAGCGGGGCCACCCGGCGTGCCCCGAGCTCGTCCCGCAGGGCCGTCAGCGCGCTGCCTCCGGTGTAGCTCAGCACCAGATCGAAGCCGCCGAGTCCGCCCGGACCGATATACTCGACCGCCTCGCCGCGGCGCAGGCGGGCGAGCGTCACCGGCGTGTCGAGATCGTAGAAGACCCGCCTCGCCCGGGAGGCCGTGAGCACGAGATCCGTCGCGGCCAGAGCGTCGGGGCAGTAGGAGGTCACCATCGCGGCGTCCGTGTCGGTGAGCTCGCGCGCCGCGAGGGCCTGCACCTCGCTCCACGCGTCGAACAGGACGAGGCGGCCGCCGGGCAGAGCGGTGAGGTCGCGGTGCGCGCGGTAATAGGGCAGGTCGCGCTCGAAGAAGACGACCTGATGGCCGTGTTCCGCCAGCGCGCGGCACAGGCCCCGCCAGAGGGTCGCATGGCCGTTGCCCCAGGCCGAGCTGACGGTGAGCCCGAAGACGATCAGCTTCATCGTGGCCTCACGCGGTAGCCGGTTGCTCGTTCAGGCCGACGAGGCGTCCGCCCCCCGGCCAGAACTCGATGAGGCTCAGCGACCCGGGATCGACCGCGATCCGGTCGTAGGCATCGAGGGACAGACCGAGAACCCTCACGAGGACCGACCGGATGACGTCGCGATGGCTCACGAGGACGCAGGTCCCGCTGAGCCGCTCCAGGAGCCCGAGAACGCGCCCTTGCGCCTCCGCCATGCTCTCCCCTCCCGGCGGGCGCGCCGTCGCGCGGGCCTCGTTCCATCGCCGCCAGGCAGGGTCGTCCGCGAGGTCCGCGAAGCGTCGCCCGGTCCAGTCGCCGAACGCGATCTCGTCGAGTTCCGGCGCGATCCCGAGCGGCTGCCCGAGGCGGGCGGCGATGGGTTCCGCGGTCTCCACGGCCCGTTCCAGCGGGCTCGAGAGGACGAGGGCGGCGCCTGAGGCGGCGAGGCGCGCGGCGAGCGCCGCCGCCTCGGCACGGCCCTGCGCGCCGAGCACGATCCCGGGCATGCGCCCGCAGAGGGTCGCGTGCACGCGGTCGTGCGAGGCGTGACGCACGAGGTAGACCCGACTCACGTCGGCTCCGGCGATCCGGGCGTCTCCGGATCGGGCAGGCCGGCGACGAAGCGGAGCGTCCGCTCCCGCGCCTCGCTGTCGGTGAACTGGCGCGGCGGCGCCTTCATGAAGTAGCTCGACGGTCCGATCAGCGCCCCGCCGATGCCCCGGTCACGGGCAAGCTGCGCGCAGCGCACCGCATCGATCACGATGCCGGCCGAGTTCGGGGAATCCCAGACTTCAAGCTTCAACTCGATGTTGAGCGGCACGCCGCCGAAGGCCGTTCCCTCAAGACGGATATGCGCCCATTTGCGGTCCGTCAGCCAGGGCACGTGGTCGCTCGGGCCGACATGGATGTCGTCCGCGGCAAGGGGCACGTCGAGCTGGCTCGTGACGGCGCGCGTTTTCGAGAGCTTCTTCGATTCAAGCCGCTCCCGCTCCAGCATGTTCTTGAAATCGGCGTTGCCGCCGAAGTTGAGCTGGTAGGTCCGATCGAGACGGACTCCGCGCTCGCGCAGGAGATTCGCGAGTACCCGATGCACGATCGTGGCGCCGACCTGGCTCTTGATGTCGTCGCCGATGAGCGGCAATCCGCGCTCCGCGAAGCGCGCCCGCCAGGCCGGATCCGACGCGATGAAGACCGGGATGCAGTTCACGAAGGCGCAGCGCGCCCGCAAGGCGCACTCGGCGTAGAACTCGGCGGCGCGCTGGGAGCCGACCGGCAGGTAGCAGACAAGGACGTCGGTGCGGGTCCGCTCGAGCTCCGCGGCGACGTCGACTGTCGGTTCGTCCGCTTCCGGCACGTCGGCACGCAGGTAGGCCCCGAGCCCGTCGAGCGTCGGCCCGCGCCGCACCACGACGCTGCCCGGCGGCACGTCGGCGAAACGCTGGGTGTTGTTCGGTGCGGCGAGGATCGCCTCCGCGAGGTCGCGGCCGACCTTCCGGGCATTGATGTCGAAGGCCGAGACCACCTCGATATCGGCGACGTGATAGCCGCCGAGTTCGACGTTCATCAGCCCCGGCACGGTCTCGTCGACGCCTGCCTCCCGGTAGTAGCGCAGGCCCTGCACGAAGGAGCAGGCGCAGTTGCCGACGCCGACGATGCCGACGCGAACCTTGGGGCCACCCATCAGGGCCTCCTCATGCGCGCTGAAATCCGGGGACGAAGCAACGCCCCCCTTTGTCTGCGGGGTCGCGCTCACTCCGCCGCAAGGACGTTATCCTTCTGCCGCTTCAGCGGGGCCGCGACGTCCGGCACGACCTCGTTCGCGAACCACGCGATCGTTGCCTCGAGCCCCTCCTCGAGGGCCACGACCGGGGACCAGCCGAGCAGGTCCCGCGCCCGCGTGATGTCGGGCTTGCGCCGACGCGGATCGTCGACCGGGAGCGGCCGCTCGACCACGCGCGAGGCGGTCCCGGTGAGGCGGACGACGCACTCGACGAGGTCCCCGATCGTCAGCTCGTTCGGGTTTCCGAGATTGACCGGACCGCCTGGCAACGCATCCCGCGCCATCAGGCGCATCAGACCGGTGACGAGGTCGCTCACGTAGCAGAACGAGCGGGTCTGCCGCCCGTCGCCGTAGATCGTGATGTCCGAGCCCGCGAGCGCCTGACAGACTACATTCGAGACGACGCGCCCGTCATCCGCCCGCATGCGGGGCCCGTAGGTGTTGAAGATGCGCGCCACCCGCACGTCCGTGCCGTGGCCGCGCTCGAAATCGAAGACCAGGGATTCGGCGGCCCGCTTGCCCTCGTCGTAGCAGGCGCGCGGTCCGGTCGGATTCACGTGGCCCCAGTAGGATTCCTGCTGCGGGTGGACGTCGGGATCGCCGTAGACCTCGCTGGTCGAGGCCTGGAGGAAGCGGGCGCCGTCCGCGCGGGCGCGCTCCAGCAGACGGTTGGTGCCCAGCACGCTCGTCATCATCGTGTGCACCGGGTTCGCCTGATAGTGCGGCGGCGAGGCCGCGCAGGCGAGATTGAAGATCCGGTCGAATCGCGGCAGGCGCGGCAGCGGATCGACGAGGTCCGCCTCCAGGAAGGTGAAGCGGGGCTCGCGCCTGAGATGGGCGAGATTGGCCTGGCGCCCGGTCAGAAGATTGTCGAGGCAAGTCACGCGCGCACCGTCGGCAAGCAGAGCGTCAATCAGATGCGACCCGATAAACCCGGCACCACCAGCAAGAAGAACATTCAGGCCTCTCTCTCCCGTCATGGGACCTTCCTTTTCTGCTGCCGTTATTCGCTCATCGCTTCACTGGCGGATGCCTCGGCGAGCACCAGGCGCATCGTGACGTTTCGGCGTCTCTCGATCGCCACCCGAAGATGGTTTTCGAGTTCCGCCGCGCGGTGCGCCGCGCTGTGGCTGCCGAGCACCCGCGCGCGGGCCGCCGCGGCGAGCCTCAGGCGCTCGGGCTCCGGCTGCCCTTCGAGCAGGGCCAGCACGTCCTCGGCGGTGTCGACGGGCAGGATCTCGCGCCCGGGAGCGAGCACGGTCTCCAGGCCCTTCCAGCGATCCGTCAGGATCGGCGTGCCGCAGGCGGCGGCCTCGAACAGGCGCACGCTCGGGCTGTACCCGGCCCGGATCATGTCGGCCCGGGTGACGTTCAGGGTGTAGCGGCTCGCCGCGTAGAATGCCGGGTGTTCGGCCGGCGCCACGTGCTCGATCCGCTCGACGTTGCGCGGCCAGTCGATCTCGCGGGGATATTGCGGGCCCGCCACCGCGAAGCGCAGCTGCGGCGCGCGCCGGGCCGGTTCGAGGAGGAGCCGCGTCAGGGTCGGCTGCCGGTCGGGGCTGTGGGTCCCGAGATAGGACAGGTCCCAGAGCGCGTCCCGCTCCAGCGCCGGGTAGGCCTCCGGGTCGACCGAGCAGTAGAGCTGGCGCGCCGCGGGCGAGCCGTAGCGCTCCTCGATCCTGCGCAGCGTCGGTCCGCCGGCGAAGGACAGGTAAAGGTCGTAGGAGCGGATCAGATCCGGCGCGAGGTACGCGTGGTCCCGCGCCTCGAGCTTCGCCAGGGTGACGGGCGTGTCGATGTCGTAGAAGGCGCAGACGGATCGGTTCCAGGCACGGACGCGCCGGCCGACGGCGACGCCCTCGGGCACGTAGGAGCCGACGATCACCGCGTCGGCCGAGGCGATCCGGTCCCGGAATCGTTCGAGGTCGACGAGTTCGCGGTAGAAGGCGAGGTCGCAGAAATCGGACTCCGTCAGGTCCCGATGCTCGGCGTACCAGGGGACCTCGCGCTCCAGAAACAGGACCGCGTGCCCGCGCTCGGCGAAGGCCCGTAGCAGGGCCCGGTAGGTCGTGGCGTGGCCGTTGCCCCAGGAGGAGGACAGGCTCAGCCCGAGGACGACGAGGCGGAGGCGCGCGCGCGTCATGCGACGCTCCGCTCACGCTTGCGCGCGCGGACCTCGTTCAGGATCGCGTCGACCTCCGCGCCCCGGTGCGCGTAGGTGTGCTCGCGGGTGATCCGGGCGCGGGCCGCGGTCCCGACGGCGCGGGCGCGCTCGGGCGTCAGGGCCCGCATCTGCTCGGCGACGTCCCGGCCGTCGCGGGCGACCAGAACCTCCTCGCCCTCGCGCAGGAACAGGTCCAGCCCGGTCCAGGCGTCGGTGATCAGGCAGGCGCCGGCGCCGGCCGCCTCGAACACGCGGGTCGCGGGGGAGAAACCCACCGCCGCCATGCTGTCGCGGGCGATGTTGAGCACCGCGCGCGGCGTCGTGTTGAAGGCGTTGTGCTCGCGTGTGTAGACGTGGCCGAGATGGCGGACATTGGCCGGCATGGCCTTGGTGTCCCAGCCGTTGCCGCCGATCAGGAAGGAGCGGTCGGGCAGCCGCACCGCGGCGCCGAGGAAGAAGGCCTCCACCCGCGCCTCGCGGTCCGGCAGGCGGTTGCCCAGGAAGGCGAGGTCGGCGGCGAAGCGCGGATCGGCCGGGACCGGATGGTGGGTGTCGGGGTCGAGCGCGTTGTAGATCGGGATGCAGCGGGCGGCCCCGAAGCCTTCGTAGGCGGCGATCACCGGCGGACCGCCGCCGTAGGTGAGAACGAGGTCGAGAACCGGCATCGCGCGGTGGAGGGCATGATCGGGGAACCGCGCGAGTTCGGCGAGGGTCGCGGGCGCGTCGACATCCCAGAAGATGCGGATCGCCTCGGGACGGGAGGCCGCGATGACGCCCGCCAGCAATTCGTCGTCGAACACGCCGACGCCGCTCGCCTTCACGACGACATCCGCCTGGGCCGCCTCCGCCGCCACGGCGCGCATCGCTTCCGGCGTCGCCGGATAGACCCGCACCGCGGCGTAGGGCGGCGGGTCGATGTCGCGGTGCTTCTGCCGGTCGAAGGCGTCTGGCTCGTAGAAGGTGATGCGGTGGCCGCGCGCGGCGAGGTCCCGCAGGAGACCGCGGTAATACGTGGCCGCGCCGTTCCAGTAGGAGGACAGCAGGCTCGATCCGTAGAAGGCGATTCTCACGCGAGACTCTCCTGCAGGGCGGGAGCGCGCAGCCGCCGAGCGACACTCAGAAGCTCGTCGGCCCGGTGGCGGCAGGTATGGCGGGCCCGGATCACCGCGAGCCCGTTGTCGACGAGGCTGCGCCGCAGCTCGACATCGTCGCGCAGGGCGCGCAGGTGGCGCTCCATCTCCGCGCCGGTTCTGGCGACGAGGTAATCGATGCCGGGCCGGAACAACCCCTCCGCATCCTCCCAGGGCGCGCTGACGAGGGGTATGCCGCAGGCCAGCGCCTCGAAGACCCGGATCGTCGGAATCCCGGGCAAGCGCTCCACGTAGAAGCGCCGCGGCACGTGCACGGTGGCGAGGTGACGGGCGAACAGCTCCGGAGCCGCGGCGTTCGGAGCCCAGCCGCGATAGCGCGCGCCGGTGCTGGCAAGCGTCGCCAGAGCGGCTCCGGGGTAGCGCACGCCGTAGATGTCGAGGGGCAGCCCTACAGCCTGCGCGGGCCCGAGCAGGAAGGTCTCAAGCTCGGTGCTGCGCTCGTCGTCGCCCCAGTTGCCGATCCAGATGAGGCCCTGCCGCGGGCCTTCCGCGAGCGGAGGACGGAACAGGCGTGTGTCCGCGGCCTCGTGCCAGACGGCGACGCGGTCGCCCCAGCCCCATCCGCGATAGACCTCGGCCAGAGTTTCGCCGAAGGCGAGCACGCCGTCGTAGCCCGAGAGATCGAAGCGCCGTATCGCCTCCGGCTCGCTGACCGCCCGGTGATGCGTATCGTGAAACAGGAGCGTGCAGGCGGCGCCACGCCCGCGCGTCGCGCCGAGCGCCGCGATGAGGGCGGGCTCGTTCCATTCATGCACGATGACGAGGTCGGCCTCCGCCGCGCGCTCGACCGCGGGCTCGAGCGCGTCGTAGACCTGCGCATCGAGTTCCGGATAGGCGGCCCGGAAGGGAGCCAGCCCCGCCTTGCCGTGGTCCCGCAGGAGGTTCGCGAGGCTCCAGGCGCCCCGCGGCTCGAACGCATCCACCGCATGGCCGCGCAGGATCAGCTCGCGCAGGACGCCGCGCAGAAAGTGGGCGTTGCCGTGATTCCAGCACGAGGCGAGCGAGTGGGTGAAGTAGGCGATCCTCACGCGGCCTCTCCCTTCAGGGAAGCTCGGGCCGCAGGCCCGGCAAGGAGTGCCTCCAGGGTCCGCAGGACGCCCGCCGTCGAGGCCGCGATCGTGTAGCGGCCGGCTCGCTTGCGCGCCGCCTGCCCGAGCTTGGCGCGCGTTCCCGGGTCGGCCGCGAGGCATTCCAGGGTGCCGGCGACCGCGTCCGCGTCACCGGCATCGACGAAAACGGCGGCGTCCTCCCACAATTCTCGGAAGGTCGGCAGGTCCGAGAGCACGAGGGCGCAGCCCACCTGTGCGGCCTCGAGAATTGCGAGGCCGAAGGGCTCATAGCGCGCGAGCGAGACGAAGATCGGGCGCCCTGCGAGCTGCGCCGCGATGCCGGCCTCGTCGAGCTGCCCGAGCCATTCGAGATGCACCGGCGAGATGCGCTCGCCATTGGGTCCCGCCAGGGGGCCGGCCGCGCGCACCGGCAGGGCCGCCCGGGCCGCGACGCGGTCGAGGCCCGCGACGTTCTTTCCCCGGTCCCACAGCCGTCCCGCGGTGAAGGCGGAGGGGGTTGGCTCCGTGCACGCCGCGCCGGTGAGGCTCAGCGCCCGGCGGCCGTTGTGAACGATCCTCGGCGGCCGGGTCAGCCCGTAAGCGCGGGCGGTCGCGGCGGCGAAGGCCGCGCTCGGGGCCAGCAGCGCGTCGGAACGGCGGCAGCCGCGGCCGACGAGGTCCGCCCGCCACGCCAGATCGTCGGGAAGCGGGCCGGTCTCGACCGCCGCCCACCAGGTCGCGACGCAGGAATGGCAGACCGCGACGACGGGCACGCCGAAGGGCGTCTGCGCCGCGAAGGCGGGACTATGCAGGTGGACGAGATCCGCGCCGACCGCCCGGGCGGTCCGCGCCAGCATGTCGCCGGCCTCGATCACCGCGCCGGGCTCCGCGGCCGTCCAGTCGAGGGGGAGGCCGGTCCCGACGAGGCGGCAGCCGGCAGCCTCGGCCCGCGCGGCCTGTGTCGCGGACGGCTCCGGTCCGAGCACGGCGAGCGTCACGCCGACCTCCGCGCCGGCGAGGCCCTCGGCGAGGTCGACCGCGTAGGACCAGACGCCGCCGACGGCGTCGGCCGTCATTAGGACGTGGAAGCGCTCGATTCTCAAGTCCGACCGCATGCAGCCTCCAGTTCCCGAAGCGGCAGCGGCCGCTCCTCCTGGATGTCGCTGAACACATCGAACTGGCCGAGGTAATGGGCGTGCGCCCGCTCCCAGGCCTCGTCGTCCGGCTCGCCCCAGAGCCGCCGGTAATCGGGGGAACTCGGATAGGGGTAGAGCGGCACGGGATCGTTCGCCCAGACGCCGCGCCCGCGCAGGCGATCGCGCCACAGCGCCACCAGCGCCGGATCGTCGCCCGCGACCTTGATCAGGTTCGCCTGCACGAAGGGCACCGTGTTGCGGGCGTGGATCAGCCGCTCGGCGAGCTCGTCGGTGGTGGCGCGGCACCTCTTGTCGAGGGCTGCCCGGCCCTCGACGGTCAGGCTCTCGATGCCGGCCTCGATCGAGACGCATCCAGCCGCACCGAGGAGGTCCAGCATGTCCGGCTTCCACAGGTCGATCCGGGTCTGGATGCCGAAGCGCAGGTCGCGCGGAACCAGGGCCTCGAGGAGGGGCTTCTGAGGCAGGAAGATCTCGTCGATGAAGTAGACGTAGGTCACGCCCTGCGCGACCAGCCCGTCGATCTCCGCGAGAACGGACCCGAGTTCGCGGCGCCGATACACGTCGCGGAAATCGATCTTCGCGCAGAAGCTGCACGTGTAGGGGCAGCCCCGCGAGGCCTCGACCTCGGCGCCCGGCCCGTCGGGCTCCCGGTCGAAGCGGTGGTGGTGGTGGGAGTGGCGCGCGATCCACTCCGCTGGCCAGCGCAGAGCCGGGAGGTCGCTGAAGCGGGCCACGTGCGGTCGACCCGTGATCAGAACCCCGCCATCGTCCCGGCAGGCGATCGCGGGGACGCCGCGGAGATCGTCAGTTTCGGCGAGGCGCAGCACGATCTCTTCGCACTCCCCAAGCACCACCGCGTCGACGCTGAGCTTCGCCAGCGTCGGCCGGGGCGTCGCCGAGCCGTGCGGTCCGACGGCGACCGTGCGCCCGCCGCGCCCGGCCAGCGCGTCGAGGAAAGCCCGCGGCACCCGCAATTCCGGTGGGGCGCAGCGCCAGAACAGGTAGGTCGGCGCGGTCGTCACCACGGTCATGTCGGGCCCGAACGCCGCGACACCCTCGGCGGCCCGCTCGTTCGTCAGGCTGCAGAGATGCGCGTCGAGCATCAGGACGTCGTGGCCGGCAGCCCTCAGGAGCGCCGCGGCGTAGCCGAGTTCGAGCGGGAGATGCGGCTCGCGGCAGCCGAAATAGATGCTGTTGCGGTAGTCCCAGGCAGGGTTGACGAGGGCGACCTTCATTCGGCCGCTCCCATCAGCGGAACGTCCCGATCGCCGAGGCACGGGATCGCGCCGGTGCCCCGCGCTGCCGCGAGCCAGGCGGCGAGGTCCGCCACGCCCTGCCGCCACGGCGTCGGGGCCGGGAGGCCGAGGATCAGCGCGGCGCGGCGGGTATCCGAGACGTAGTAGCGCTGGTCTCCCGCGCGCCAATCCGAGAAGCGCAGATCGACCGGGCGGCCCACGAGCGTCTCGACGTGAGCGAGGACCTGGCGCAGGCTCACAGC
Organism: Methylobacterium nigriterrae; assembly: GCF_037106235.1. NCBI lineage: Bacteria > Pseudomonadati > Pseudomonadota > Alphaproteobacteria > Hyphomicrobiales > Methylobacteriaceae > Methylobacterium > Methylobacterium nigriterrae. The sequence goes on from NZ_JBAWTG010000033.1 coordinate 29,642, forward strand.
GTTGTCGGGACCGCCGCCGAGGTTGAACGCCTGGCCGGCGATGCTCTCGATCCGCGTCCAGGCCGCGAGGTAGGCTGTCACCGCGTCCGAGACGTGCAGGATGTCGCGCACCTGCCGCCCGTCCCCGTAGATGCTGATCGGCCGGCCCTCGATGGCGCTGATCAGGAAATGGGCGACCCAGCCTTGATCCTCGGTGCCCATCTGGCGGGGGCCGTAGATGCAGCTCATCCGCAGGACCGAGGTCGGGACGCCGAAGCTGCGGGCGTAGTCGAGCACGTACTGGTCGGCGCCCCCCTTCGAGCAGCCGTAGGGCGTGTGGAAGTCGAGGGGCCGCTTCTCGCCGATGCCCCATCGCCGCAGTTCGGGATCGGTCGGCACGTAGGCATCGTTCGTGGCTGTCAGCGCAAGATCCGGCAGATTGCCGTAGACCTTGTTGGTCGACGCGAAGATCAGCGGCACCCTGCGCTTGCGCAGAGCTTCGAGCAGCGTGACGGTGCCGCCCAGATTGACCGCGAAATCCTCGCGCGGTGAGACGAGGCTCGTGGTCACGGCGACCTGTGCCGCGAAGTGGAAGACGACATCCGCCCCGGCCACGCAATCCGCGACCCGGTCCGCGTCCCGGACGTCGCCAATCACCGCCGTCACTCGGGCGGGATGGCGCTTCTCCAGCCAGTCGAGGTTCGCCTCGACGCCCGGGCGCACCAGGGCGTCGAAGACGACGACGCGGTGCCCGGCCGCGGCCAGACGGTCCGCGAGGTTCGCGCCGATGAATCCGGCGCCCCCCGTGATCAGAACGTCGCATCCGGCCGGGTCGCCCGGCGGGCGGAGTCGCGACCGCATCACGCGACGAGGCCTCGGGCCTCGAGCTCCCGGCGGGCCTCGGTCACCCGGTCGGTGGCCTGCTGCTCGGTGACCCAGGCCGCCAATTCCGCCACCCCCTCCGCGAAGTCCCGCCGCGGCGCGAAGCCGAGCTCTCGCCGGATCTTGCCGATGTCCGCGATGCAGTGCCTGATATCGCCCGTTCGAGCCTGCGCGATGATCTCCGGCTCGAGATGCGGCTTGCCCATCGCTCGGGCGAGGATCTCGGCCACCTCCCTGACGGACCAGTTCTGGCCGCTTCCGACATTGTAGACATTGCCGGGCGCGCGCGGGTGCTCGAGCGCCAGCACGAAGGCCTCGGCCACGTCCTCGACATGGACGAAATCGCGCCGCTGCTCGCCGTCCTCGAAGATCATCGGGGGCCGCCCGTTGTGCAGCCGCGAGGCGAAGATCGCCAGGACGCCCGTGTAGGGATTCGAGAGCGCCTGCCCCGGTCCGTAGACATTCCAGAGACGCAAGGCGACGCCCTCCATGCCGTAGACCGGGCTGAGCGTCAGGGTCAGGCGCTCCTGCACGTGCTTGGTGAGCGCGTAGACCGACGCCAGGCTCGGCGTCTTCCATTCGGGGGTCGGCACCGGCACGAGCGGATGCCCTTGCTCATCCACCGGATCCCACGGCTCGCCAGCGCGCCGGGCCTTGCGTACCGCATCCTGAACGATGCGGCCGTCCGCGGCCCGATAGAGACCCTCGCCGTAGATGCTCATCGAGGAGGCGACGACGACACGCCGCACCGGCCTGTCGATGAGCTGCTGGAACAGCGCGGCGGTGCCGCAATCATTGACCGATACGTAGCGCTCGACCGCGTACATGCTCTGGCCGACGCCGACCTCGGCCGCGAGATGCACGACGGAATCGACGTCATCGAGGGCGCCGGCCACCGCTTCCGCGTCGCGGATATCGGCCTGGATGAATTCGACCCGCGGATCCGGAGGCCTCGGCCTCGTCCCATCTCCGTGAACCTGCTCGATCAGGCTGTCGAGGACGCGGACCCTGTAGTTGCACATCAGTAGAGCATTCGACAGATGAGTCCCGATGAAACCCGCGCCTCCGGTGATTAGGACGATTTTTTTCAAGCTGCAGATACCTTCATGCGCTCACGTTGATGGAAGGACAGCAGGTCCGTCGAGGCTCCGTGTCTCCCGATCGGAGCTTTGCAAGACTAGTACACGCACAAGCAGACAGCGCCTCGCGCCTGCAAATCCGCGAGCGGCTTTTCCCAAAGACTGGGCTCGGATTTCACTGCTCAGGCGGCGTGATCCTGCGCTTTGTTCAACTTACCCTTGAAATCGGTTCCAAAAAATATCCTGTGATAATCTTATGAATTGGATGACCGCCGCGGATCGGACGTTCGCGCCTTTTGCCCGGCTGGCCTTCGGCCCCAGTGGTCGTCAACGCCGCGACCAAGCCCGGGCAAGTCTGCGCCGGGTGCTGGTCGCGGGCCTGCACGACCGCGGCCCGCCCCCGACGAGGTGGTCCCTTTCCGAAGTCGGTGTGCGGCTGGCACAGACAGTTCCATCTGATCGACGCCCAGACCATCTCGGCGCGCCTGCTCGCGCGGAGTGCGGGCCCTGCCAGCCGGCAGGCACGAGCGCGATACGCAGCCGGATGCCGATCAATGGATCCACTGGATCATCTCAACATCTGCGGCAAACGGTAGCATCGCCCGCGAAAGATCTTCAATCCGATCGCTCGTCATCGCGAAATAACCCAGATTAATCTCCACAGCGAAGGCGGTGTCCGCGTGGAACAATGCTCGGCCACTGGGGTTCCGAATGGCGATCTTCTTTAGATCGTCCGCAGCACGGCCCGAAGCCGGCAGCCCTCATCAGTCCGATTCATGCCGGATCGCAGGGTCGCCGGCGGCGATCCGTGCGCCGCATCCTGATACGAGGCGCAATGCTCCTGCCCACCGACGACAGCTCGCATCCCCTGGCCGAGCGGTTCCGAACCTTCATCCGGCAGGCGCCCTTCCCCTGCGTCGGCGCGAAATCGGCCCTCTCGCGGGGCCAGATGAAGGTGATGGTCGCCCGCGACATCGGCTCGGCCTGGGACGACCTGCGCATCTATCCGGCGCTCCTCGCCTTCATCTGGCGCTACCGCGAGCAGCCGGACCTGTTCCAGAGCTTCGCCGTGGTCTTCGAGGGGCCCCACACCCTCTCCGAGGAGGAGTTCGAGGCGGCGCTCTGGGCGCGGGTCCAGTCGCTCTCGGACAAGGACAACTGCCTCGGCCAGGGCTACGACCCGCGGGTCAAGGCGGATCCGGACGATCCGCATTTCTCGCTCAGCCTCGGCGGCGAGGGCTTCTTCATCGTCGGGCTGCACCCGGGGGCGAGCCGGCCCGCCCGCCGCTTCGAGACGCCGGTCCTCGTCTTCAACCTGCACGACCAGTTCGAGCGCCTCCGGGCGGAGGGGCGCTACGAGCGCCTGCGCGACTCGATCGTCGAGCGCGACGTGGCCTTCGCGGGCTCGTCGAATCCGATGCTCGCCCAGCACGGGGAGCGCTCCGCCGCCCGGCAGTTCAGCGGGCGGGCGGTGCCGGAGGACTGGGCCTGCCCGTTCCGGCGCCGGGAGGAGGCGCCGCCCTGGGACGCCCAGCAGGTCGCCGCCGACCTGCGCACGGGCGCCTTCCTCGCTCCGCAGATGGACGGCTGAGATGGGCATTGGGGATCGGACCATGGCGCAGTCGCTGGCCTTTCCCGCCGACGAGGACGCCCTCGTCGCCCTTGCCCGCGCCGTTAGCGAGACCGGCTACACCTTCACCACCGTGACGCCCGCGACCCACGCGCGCGTCAACGCGCGCCCACGAAACGCCGAGGCGCGCAGCCTCCGAGACGTGTTCGGCTGGAGCCGTCCCTTTCGCCGGGGCCTCCTGCCCGACGCCTTGGTGCGCCTGATGGACGAGGCGGGCGCGCTCATGCGCGAGGGCGAGCGCCTGCGCGCGGCGATCCGCCTGTCGAGCCTCGACGGCGAGCTGTTCGCGCACGCGGCCTATCCACCGAGCGCGGCCGATGCCGTCTTCTTCGGGCCCGATACGATGCGCTTCGTCGCGGCGGTGCTGGCGCACCTCGAAGGCCGCGACCGGCCCGTGCGCCGCGCCGTCGATATCGGCTGCGGAGCGGGTGCGGCGGGCATCGCGCTCGCCAAGCGCTTGCCCGGCGCCGAGATCGTGCTCGCCGACATCAATCCCGCGGCCCTGCGCGCCGCCCGCGTCAACGCCCGGCTCGCCGGCACGGAGGGCGTCGAGCCCCGCCGCAGCGACATGCTGCGCGACGTCGGCGGCCGCTTCGACCTCATCGTCTCGAACCCGCCCTTCATGATCGATGCCTCGGAGCGCGCCTACCGGCATGGCGGCGGGCCGCTCGGGGCCGGCTTGTCCCTCGCCGTCGTCGAGGCGGCGTGCGAGCGGCTCGCGCCGGGCGGCAGCCTCGTCCTGTTCACGGGCGCGGCGATCGTCGAGGGCCGGGACCCGTTCCGCGAGGCGGCCGGCGCCGTCTGCGCCCGCGCCGGGCTCGACTGGTCCTACCGGGAATTCGACCCGGACGCGTACGGCGAGGAGCTCGACGACCCGGCCTACGGGGAGGCCGAGCGCATCGCCCTCGTCGTCCTCACGGCGACGCGTCCATGAAGGCGGATTCCCTTGCCGGCTTGCCGGAGCAGGCGGAGCGCGCCGAGTTCCTGCGCGACGCGCTCACGGGGCTGACGGCGCCGGTGAAGGCGGTGCCCGGCAAGTACCTCTGGGATGGGACGGGCTCGGACCTGTTCGACAGGATCTGCGGGCACGCCGACTACTACCCAACGCGCCAGGAGATGGCCCTGCTGCCGCGCGCCGCCGCCGAGGTAGCGGCCCGGGTCGGAACCGGCGCCACGGTGGTTGAGTTCGGCAGCGGCGCGAGTCGCAAGATCCGCACCCTCCTCGACGCGCTGGAGCGGCCCGCCGCCTACGTCGCCATCGACATCGCGCGCGATTATCTCGCGGCCGCTGTCCGGCGGCTCGCGCCGGATTACCCGGCGGTCGCGATGATCTCGGCCTGCGCCGATTACACGAAGCCGGTGCGGCTACCAGTGGAGACGGCGGGCCGCACCATCCTCGGCTTCTATCCCGGCACCACCATCGGCAACTTCCCGCCCGCCGAAGCGATCGCGTTCCTGGAACGGGCGCGGGCGACGCTCGGCCCGAGCCTCTTTCTCGTCGGCACCGACGCGACGACAGATCCTGAGCGCCTGCGGCGCGCCTATGCGGGCTCGGACGGGCTGATGGCGGCCTTCCACCTCAACCTCCTCGCGCGCCTGAACCGGGAACTCAACGCCGATCTCGACCCGGACAACTTCCGCCACGCGATCCGCCTCTGCGGCGATCCGAGCCGCGTCGAGGCCCATCTCGTGGCACGCTCTGACGCCACCTACAGCCTCGGGGGCGAGGCGATCAGCTTCGCGGCGGGCGAGAGCGTCCGCACCGACACCTCGCACAAATATGGGCCCGACGCTTTCCGGACACTCGCGGCCACGGCCGGCTGGCGGGTCGCCGAGACCTGGCAGGACAAAGCAGGCCATTTCAACCTCCACCTCCTCGAAGGTTGAGGGCGCCCGGAACAGCGGCGCGCGGGCCGGGGTTTGCGATGAGGTCCCCTCGCTCGCGGACGCCGTCTCCTCCCTCCACCACGCGGGACACCCGGCATGGCTCAACAGATCCCCATTTCCCAGAGCGGCCGCGCCGACGATCCGGCCGCCGACGCCCTGCGCGGCGACCACACGCACGAGATCGCGCCCGATCTCGCCTACCGCCGCCTTGCCATCGCCAACGTCGTCCTTGTCGGCGCGGCGGGCGCCGGGGACCGCGGCTGGGTGCTGGTCGATGCCGGGATATCGGGCTCGAAGCCATTCATCGTGAGCGCGGCCGAGGCGCGGTTCGGCGCGGGCGCGAGGCCCGCGGCGATCGTGCTGACGCATGGCCATTTCGACCATGTCGGCGCGCTCGAGGACCTCGCCGCCGCCTGGGACGCGCCCGTCTACGCGCATGCCCTGGAGCACCCCTATCTCGACGGCAGCCGGTCCTACCCGAGCCCCGACCCGAGCGTCGGCGGCGGCCTGATGGCGCGCATCTCGCCCCTCTATCCGACGAGTCCCGTCGACGTCTCCGGCCATCTGCGCGCGTTGCCGGCCGACGGGAGCGTGCCCGCGATGCCCGGCTGGCGCTGGATCCACACGCCCGGCCATACGGAGGGCCACGCTTCGTTCTGGCGCGAGGCCGACGGCAGCCTGATCGTCGGCGACGCCTTTGTGACGACGGCCCAGGAATCGGCCTACGCGGTCGCCACGCAGGCGCCGGAGGTGCACGGCCCGCCAATGTACCTCACGACCGACTGGGCGGCGGCGCGCCGCTCCGTGCGGGCCCTCGCCGAGCTTGCGCCCGAGCGGGTGATCACCGGGCACGGCCGGCCGCTGGCCGGCCTGGAGATGCGCCGGGGCCTGAGCGCGCTGGCGCGCGATTTCGACGCGGTGGCGGTGCCGCGCCAGGGCCGCTACGTCGACACCGCCGCAAAGCCCGGCCGCCCGGCCTGAGCGCGGAGCCTTGCGCGCGTCCGCCGGTCGCCGAACGCTCCTTCGTGTCGGCGGGGCCGGCAGCCTGCGCGGTTCGGCAGCAGCGCGGCGACATGGCTCGGCCCGTCCGAAGCGGCCGCCGATCCGCCCCGGCACCTCGTCCGATCCGCGTGCCTGCGGGCCGCCCCGCGGCCATCCTCAGGCCCGCTCGCCGGCACTCGGCAGGGCGCGTGCCAGCCCCGGCCGACTGCCCGGCGGCGGCCGTGAGACCAACCGGTAGAAGGCCGCCAGGGCGAGGAGGAAGGCGGCAGCCGCGAGCGCCGTCGCCGTGGCGTGGAACTCCGCCCCGACGAGCGCGAGCGAGTTGCTGCGGCCGCTGAAGGTGTCGGAGGCCGCGATCAGCACGCCGACGAGGCTCTCGCCTACGAGGAAGCCGGAGGCGAGGAGCACGCCGCGGCGGCGCGCGTCGCGGCTCGCCGCCGCGTCGCGAGCGCGGAGCGCGCGCGCGGCCAGCCACGCGACCACGCCTCCCGCCGCGATCGTCATCACGACCGTCAGCGGCAGGTACATGCCGATGCCGATGGTGAGCGCCGGGAAGGATAGGCCGCGCCGCCGCAGCGACGCCTCCAGCGCGACGAAACCGGCCCCGATCCCGATCCCGGCGAGCAGCATGCCGTAGGGCAACTGCCCGTGCACGATGCCGCCCGCGATCTGGGTCATCAGCGCGGCCTGCGGTGCCGGCAGGGCGCTGCCGGCCTCCATGCCCTCGTGCGGCAGGGCGCCGACGAAGCCGTAGGCCCGGTAGAGCAGCTCGAGCAGCGGAGCGATCACCAGGGCGCCGACGGTGACGCCCGCGATCAGCGCCACCTGCTGGCGCCAGGGCGTCGCATCGACAAGCTGGCCGGTCTTCAGGTCCTGCAGATTGTCGTTGGCGATCGAGGCGACGGTGACGATCACCGCGGCCACGAGGAGCACCATGCCGATCACGAGGCGGTCGCCCTCCGGCCCCGCCGCCCGCCCGATGAGGAGCGGCAGGAGCAGGGCCGCCAGGATCGTCGTGAGGATGCCGATCCCCGAGATCGGGCTCGACGAGGAGCCGAGGAGGCCCGCGAGGTAGCCGCAGGCCGCGGCCATCAGGAAGCCGACGAGGATCACGAACAGGCTCGCCGCCAGGATCAGCACTGGCAGGAGGCCGCCGAGCCCGGCGCCGAGCGCGAACCAGGCGAACAGGCCCGCGATCGGCAGCGCGAGGGCGAGCGCCGCCCCGCCGACCCAGGTGATCGGCAGGTCCCGTTCCTGGCGCGGCAGGTCGCTTGACATGCCGCCCGCGCGGGCGGCCTCGAGCGCGGAGCGGATGCTGTCGAGGATAGGCCGGGCGAGGCTCACCACCGTGAAGGCGCCGCCCGCCGTGATGATCCCGGCCCCGATCAGCCGCACCTCGCCGGACCAGACGGCCTCGGCAGCCTGGGCCGGGGCCCCGCCGCCGTGGCCGAGGGCGGTGAGGAGCGGCACGGCCAGCCCCCAGGCGAGGACGACGCCGGTGAGCAGGGCGAGGCAGGCGCCGATGCCGACGAGGTAACCGACCCCGACGAGGGCGAGCGAGAAGCCGGTGCCGAGCCGGAACACCGCTGGACCGGCGGAGAAGGTCCCATGGATGCCTTCGGCGAGCAGCCGCAGCCCGCTCGTAGCGAGCCCCAGCGCGGCGGCGACGCCAGCGGCGCAGAGCAGGTCGCGCAGGCCGCCGTCGCCCTCGCCGGCCTTCAGCACCTCGGCGGCGGCGGTTCCCTCGGGATAGGGCAGTCCTGCGCCGACCACGAGGGCGCGGCGCAACGGGATCGAGTAGGCGACGCCGAGGAGGCCGCCGAGGAGGCAGACGGCGCCCGTCTGCCAGAAGGGGAAGCCCTGCCAGTGGCCGATCAGGACGAGGCCGGGCAGGACGAGGATGACATTGCACAGTGTGCCGGCGGCCGAGGCCTGCGTCTGCACGATGTTGTTCTCGAGAAGGCTCGCCCCGCCGAGAAGCCGCAGGCAGCCCATCGAGATCATCGCGGCGGGAATCGACGAGGAGAAGGTCATCCCCGTCTTGAGACCCATATAGACGTTGGCTGCCATGAACACGACGGTGATGGCAGCCCCGACCAGGAGGCCGCGCAAAGTCAGCTCGCTGGCATGCGCCTGTGTCGGCCCGCGGGATGCCATCGCGCTCCTGAGTCTGGCCCGGTCCGCGGCCGCCGGCGCGCACGGACATCCCGCGACAACGCGAGGACGATGATCCCGATCCGTTTTACACGCAGAAGATGTGAAGTCCGGTGAGCCAATCGGCGTCTCGGACGTTCTCGCCCGCGGCCCGGCACTCCGCCGGCGCGCCCGACAGGTTTTTCGATGCCGAACATGCCCGCGCGACCCGCCGCCTCTGCCCCGGCCCCGACCGGAGCGCACGCGATCCGCCACACCATCCCACCCCGCTCGGGCGCCGCCTTCACCCTCGCCCGCGGGCAACGCCTGACTGTGATCGACCCGGAGGGCGAGCAGGTCGCCGACCTCCTCGCCTTCTCGGCCGGCGATACCCACGAGGTGATCTCGTCCGGGCGCAGCCTCGACTATGCGAGCCGGATCTTCCTGACGACGGGAGACGCGCTCTACTCGAACCGCAGCAACGTGCTCCTGCGCATCGTCGAGGACACGGTGGGCCGGCACGACTTCCTGCTGACGCCGTGCTCGGCCGACACGTTCCGCATCCTCTACGACGACGTTGAGCCGCACCACGGCTGCTTCGGCAACCTCGTCCGCGCGCTCGCGCCCTACGGCATCGGGCCGGACCGCATCCCGGTGGCCTTCAACGTGTTCATGAACGTCACGGTGGACGGCGGGACGGGGGAACTCGCGGTGCGCCCTCCCTTGAGCCGGGCGGGCGACCGCATCGTGTTCGAGGCCGAGACGGACCTCATCATCGGGCTGACGGCCTGCTCGGCCCCGCAATCGAACAACTTCGCCTTCAAGCCGATCCAGTACTCAATCTCGGATCCGCCATTCGAGGCCAGCGCTCGATGAACCCCAGGGACGGCTGTGGGCGGCCCGTTCGGACCTACGCGACGCCTGCGTCCGACCCGAGCGAGTTCGCGAGGCAGCAGGCTCTCGCAGGCCCCGTGATGAAGGGTCGAGGGTTGGGTGCGTGAGGTCGAGGTACGGCCAAGAACGAGCGTGGCCGGCGCTATCGCCCGAAGCGTGTGCATGCGCTCGGCGGTTCCCCCGGCTGCGCCGGCCGAACAGGAGCCTATCTGCTCCGGTCGGTGTTCAGGCTAGGGGAAACCGCCAACATGCGAGGGCAAGCAGATGACCAGAGCCGTCAAGGAACTGAGCGGCCACGCCAGCGACCCAAAGCTGAAGCAGATGCTGGAGCACTCGGTCGGCGGCATCGAGAAGCACACTGGCACCCTCAAGGAACTGATCCAGCAGTGTGGTGGTGAGACCGAGCCGGAGTACTGTAAGGGCATGGAGGGGCTCGTCACCGAGGCGCGCAAGCACGACATCCAGGAGGCGGCGCAGGATCCCAAGCTGCGGGATGTGGAGATCATCGCGCAGTACCAGCGCATGACGCACTACGGGCTAGCCGGCTTCGGCACGGCGGCGGCCTATGCCAAGGCGCTCGGCAAGTCTGAGGACGAGGGAAAGCTTAGGCAGGCGGTCGCGGAGATCTTCAAGGGCGACGAGTTTGCCAGCAAGCTGGCCGAGAACCTGCAGCAGGTCGCCTCCAAGTAGGACGAAGTTTCCGAACAGAGCCGACGTGGGCAGACAAGCTCGGCCCTCGACATTTCAGGCCACCGCGGACCGCCCGATCATCTCGCCCACCATGTTGACGATGGCCTTCCCCTGATAAGGCTTCGTCACGAACCGCGCCCTCCGCCAGATCGTGCATGCTCGGCCACTGCCGGCCGGACGCGGCCCAAGCCCGAAGCTTTTACCAAATGACGCGAGCTGCGTCACGGGTGGTGCCAGGTGGGCAGTCAGACGCGGGCGCTTGGCCAGATCCGCCACCTTGCCGTCCTCGGGCCTCCGGCACGATCACACCGGAAAGCTTGGAGCGCCTCTATGGCGTCGAGATCGTGGTGGTGCCACTTCCTACCGCTGCCAGTATGACGCGATCCGCTCCAGCCTCATCGGCAGTGTAGCCGAACATAACGGCCAGCAGCTCACGCGCGCGAAAGACGCGGCTCTTCACGGTGCCGATCCGGCAGCCCATGATCACCGCAGCCTCCTCGTAGCTCACGTTGTTGATGGTCACGAGCACGAGCGTCTCGCGCATCGCGGCTGGCAGCTTGTCCAGGGCAGCCTGCAAATCTTGCAGGTCGAGGGCGGAACTCTGGGTTGGCGCGACCGCCAGCATTTCGGCGGTTGCTCCGTCTATGTCCTGAACCTCGCGGCCAGCCTTCTTGCTCTCCGTGTAGAAGTTGTTGCGCATGATCGTGAACAGCCACGAGCCCAGGTTCGTGCCGGGCTGGAAGCGATCACGAAATCGCCACACCCTCAGTAGCGTCTCCTGCACCAAGTCGCCGGCCCGCGCTCCGTCTTTCGTCAGCGATATGGCGTAGCTGACAAGGCTCGGGACAAGCTCCAGAAGCGCTGTACGGAAATCTCGCTCGTCCTTGGCGCCTTGCGTGACGAGGGCGACTTCAAGATGACTCAGCAGATCCTTGAAGCGGTCGGTGTCCTGAAGGTCGGACAGGTCGGCATAGACCAGAGCGAGCGCTTGGCCGAGGTGTTTCCGGATCGTGTCTACAAGCGGTTATGGGCAATCAGGCGTGCTCACGAAATCTCTCACGTGCCGGTCACACGTCCTGACACATAGGGCGCCTGTGCAAGCTTTGCAGAAGCGAGGGCGGCAACCGCTTTGATGGCGTCTGCCTCAGCCTCTCCGAGTTCAATGCTCCGCTCCGCCGGCCTGAAGGTGGTGCTGGCGCTCCCGCAGCACCTTCAGGTTCTCCTCCAAGAGGTGCAGCAACAGCATGGAGGAGGTTACGTCCTCGCCCTCTGCTCCGCGCCGAGCGATGAACTCTGCTTGATCGCGTCGGCGGCACTCGGCCTCGGCGATGCTGATCGCCAGCGCGTTGAGCTTGTTCTGTGTTGAAGCTGTCATGCCTTGAGCGAAACCGATGCCGGGGCATAACGCGGTCGTGCCGGTTCGGCTGCGGCTGGTCTCCTGGCGTTCAACGGCTACCGAAGGCGCTTCGCCTGGGCATTGCCCCGGGTGTGCTGTTCTCTCTGGCCGAGTCCCCGGCCACCGGCCATGCGCGTCGAGTGGACGGCTTGAACCTTCGACGGGCTCGCCGGTTTCCCCTTACGAGTCCAATGACTCGCGCATTGCAAGGTACTCCTCGATCGAGAGCCGGTTGTCAGGATGGGAGCGGGAGCTTGGTCCGCCTGTCCTGACAGCCGGCTTTCACCTGCGTCCGCTGATTTGGTATTCTGGCGCCAGCCTTCGGCGCAGGATCATTGCGCTCCCGGTAGCGCCATCCGTCATCCGGGCCAGCCGCGTTCCCGATTCGTTCGGATGACGGGCGCGAAGGTTCACAACTACACGCACGGTGCGGACACGAGGCGGCGCGCAACCGCTAGGAAGCGGACTGCAAGCGGGCGAACGAGCGTACCACGGCCAGGATCTCGCGCCGGAACTGCGGATCGCGGATCGCCGCGTAGGCCGCGCCAAGTTCGTGCGCTCCCCCGACCTGCATCAGCGCCAGTACCTCCTCCGACAGGCCGCCCGCAGAGCCGGCCGGGTCCACGATGTCGGGCACCGACACACCAAGAGGGCGCGCGAGCTGGTGCAGGCGTGCAACCGGGATCTGGTTCCTGCCGCTCTCATACTTCTGGATCTGCTGTTTCGTAATACCTGTTGCGGCCGCCAAGCTCGACTGTGACAAGCTCTTCGCACGGCGGATTGCGGCGAGCCGCTCGCCGATATCGCGGTCACGCTCGTTCGCCTTCAATCCCCCCATATTTCCCAGCCTCGAATGCGTCGGCCCTTCCAGCGAGGATGAGTGATGGGGTGCCGACCGCACCCCTTGAGGTGCAGGACCGCCGGCTCTCGGCGTTATGCGCCACCCTCCGAGTGGGCGAGGCCGCCCCGTCACTAAAGCGATCTGGTAAAGTCTACCGATGTCGAAGGCGCGAGTTCCCTGTCCGCCAACAGCCGCGAATTTAGTTGCTGACTCTCGACGTCCTGGCCCGCACCGGCAGGGAAGGCACAGAGATCAAGCGGGGTGGGGTTCGTATCTTCAGGAACATAAGGTCTGCGGCGGGGTTCCGGCTCAACCACACCGGGCAACTTCAGTCGTCCCGGGTGCGATCCTCGATCCGGAGCCAACCTCATGCACAGACGCGACTTCCTGTACGGCATGCTGACCGCTACCGCTGCGCTTGCGGTCACGCGCACCGCTATTGCCCAGCCAACCCCGGCCGGTGCCATGCCGACGCCCGTCTACCTCAACATGGCGACCAAGGGCGGACTGTTCCTGGAAAACACCGCGCGTGACGCCCACGAGAAGACCCGCAACCCGCGCGTGAAGGCATTCTCTCGGGCAGAGGTCATCGAGCAGGTCAACCTCGCCAACAAGATCGACGGCTATACCGGTCGCGCGGCGCCGCTCGCAGGAGGTCCGCCGGGCCCCGGTGGTGTGGTGGGCGGTCTCGTGGCTGCACCGCTCGCGGTTGCAGGTGGCGTGGCGGGCGCCACGGTCGGAGCTGTTGGCGGGGCGCTCGGCGCTCCCCCGCCGGGCAGCATGACGACGGACGAGCAGAAGGCGCAGATCCTGAGCCAGCTCTCCGGCCTACAGCCCGGACCGCAGTACGACGCCGCGTTCGTCAACGCGTCGCTGCAAGGGCATCGCGAGGCGCTAGCGCTCCACGGCTCCTACGCGCAGAGCGGCGAAGATCCGGGCCTGCGTCGGATCGCGCGCGGTGCGCTTCCGCTGATCAATCTGCACATCTCGCAGCTCTCCCGCATGCAGGCCACGATGGGGCCAACGCAGGGCTGATGGCTGGTGCGGTGATGGGCACCTTGCTAGAGTTCCTGCGGCCGGAAGCGACAAGCTCGAACTTTCCACGTCGAGATCTGTTGGTTCGTTGAGCCTTCGGGCTCGTTCCTTCAGTGATTAACGGGGAGCCGGCCGGCTTCTATTGGCCGGCTCTTCGTTTGGTGCCTGTGGCGTGACACGGAGCAAAAAGCCCGCCGCGGCAGAGGCCGGGCGGGCTCTTGATCGTTGCGCTGCGGCTCTGCTCAGCAGTCGTCGTCCTTCTGGCCGAGCTGCTGATTGGCGCCGGCATTGTTCATGGCGCCGACCGTGCCGGGCGAGGCAGGCTGCTGGCCGCCCGCAAGATTCTTGCTCGCCGGGTCCGTGTTCCCGGCCTGCTTGCCGTCACTGCCAGATCCATCTTTCTGACCAACCTGCTGGTTGGCGCCGACGTTGTTCATGGCGCCGACGGTACCGGGCGAGGCGGGCTGCTGGCCGCCCGCGAGGTTCTTGCTCGACCTGTCGACGTCGGAGCTTTTGTCGTTCATGGCTTGGTCGTTGGGGCTCTTGCCCTTCGTCGAGCCCGTGTTGCAGGGCGCGGCGAGAGCCGATCCGGCCGTCAGGGCCAGGATGGCGGCAGCGCCGACGAAATGGGAAACCTTCATCGCGTGTTCCTCCGTGATTATTGACGGGAAACAAATCGCCGAGGTTTTGCTGGGGTTCCGCACGAGCGAAGGACAAACGGTCCATGGCGCCCTCTGCCCTGCCGGCCTCCTATCCAGTGCTGAGACCGCCGTCGGGTTGGCGGCGGTCTCCTCGCCGCTACGCCGGGATGCAGAGGGCGAGTGCATCAGCGGCGGCGATGCTCAGGTAGGTCGTTCAGCATGTAACGGCGTTGGCAGAAGGCGGCGAGGCTCGCGCCCTGCATCGTGGCGCTCCACTCCCCCGTCTGAACCAATCAGCCTCAGCATCCTTGTCTCAGTCCAAGGAGCCAGAGATCCCGCGATGACGAGTGCTTGGCAGCCAATCGACACAGCCCCGGACGAGGAGGGCAGCAAGGCTCTGCTGTTTGACGGCAAGGATCAGTTTGTCGGCGTGCTGACCTATTACAATCGACATGGGCAGTGGCGCCTGTGGACTGGAGAGAAGCCTGTTCCCTGGGATGGCCAGACGCCGACGCACTGGATGCCGCTGCTTGAGCCTCCTCCCGACCATTGAACGCATTCGCTCAGGGCAGCGTTTGATCCCTCACATGAACAAACGGGAGAAACGCACGATGAGCACGAAGTCCATCGCTCTTGCCGCTGCCATGGCCCTTTCGCTGAGCGGAGCTGCCTGGGCGCAGACGCCTGCCGGCGGCGGACGCACCGAGGGCAACATGAACAACCCCGGCAGCGTGAAGAGCAACACCGAGAAGGGCATGGAGCGCTCCACCGGCTCGGCCACAGGCGGCTCCATGGGCGCGGCTGGCGCTACGACAGGCACCGCCGGCTCAACCAGCGGTCACAGCGGTGGCGGCAACACGAGCACCGGCGGCACGAGCGGCGGTTCAGGAGCCGGCGCGCGCTAAAGTTGGCCAATCGACGGAGACAGGAAGGGCCGGCACCTGTCGGCCCTTCTGCTATTCAGCAGGCTGATGTCGTGACAGCCAGCACACCACGCGTCAGTCCCGGCCGTGGATGAGATAGCCGAGAAGATAACCGGCACCAAAGGCCACAACGATCGTGCCGATGGGGGTCGCCGAGGCGTAACCCCGAACTGCCTCGTTGCCGCGCCGGTAGATCTCGTCCGCACCCGGTAAGCGTTCGCGGCCTTGTCTGAGAGCGTCTTGCGCCAAGCCGGCAGCCTGCCCGGCAATCTGGCTCGCGGCATCCTTGACCTGCCCTACCAGGTTCTCAGCCGTGCCTCTCAGCTCGGTGGCCTGACCTTCAGCCTTCGTCTTCTGATCACCGGTGAGATCGCCGACCGCTCCCTCGACCTGGCCCGCAACCTTCTTGGTCTCGCCCGTCACGCGCTTCTCGTCCATCGCAACTGTTCCTTTCCCTCGTCAGCTGCCCGCAGGCAGAGCCTTGGGCGCATAACGCAGAGCAAGAAATATCGGTCCTGCCTGCGTCAGGGCAGAACTGCTGACCAAGCGGAACCGTATTGGTGGATTGCCGTTGCACTTGTTCCTGTCGAAACGGCGGCCCGCGCAAGAGATCCCATGCCTGACACCAGCAACGGATTGGGGCCCGATCCTGCAGCATCGGCTCAGGAAGACCCGACCGAGTTCTCAGACGCGATCCGAGACCAGGCGTTGAGCTATGTCTCGAAGCGCAAGCAGGATGTGGCTCGGGCCGTCTCGGACGTGGCTGAGGCCATCCGCTCAAGCGGCTCAGGCTTCGCGAACTACCCGCACGTGCGGGCCTTCTTCGACACGGCGGCCGAGGGTGTCGAGGAGTTCTCCGAGGGCATCAATCGGCGCACGGTCGGTGAAATCTATGACGAGGTTGAGGCGGCCGTCCGACGTCGGCCGGGGGTGGCTCTCGCAGGCGCCGCCCTGGCGGGCTTCGCCCTCTTCCGCTTCTTCCAGGCTTCCGAGATCCGGCCGATCCCACGCTCGCATGCTGTGGTGCCGGTCGACGTCTTTCCGACGCCCGACATCTAGGGGCGCCCATGGCAGAGCCTCAGGCCCGATCCATCCCGACCTTGATCGGTGATGCGGTCCGCGAGACGCAGGACCTCGTCAGCAAGGAGATCGCCCTCTTCCGCACTGAGATGCAGGAAGGATTGGAGCACCTCGCCTTCGCCCTCAGCCTGTTCATCGCTGCGGGCGTGTTCGCTCTGACCGCTCTGCTCGTGCTGATCCTGGCGTTGGTCAAGGGCTTGGCCGTCCTCCTGCACTCGGAGGCGTTGGCGGCGCTGATCGTTGCTGGCGCCTTCGCTCTCGTCACCATCGGCTTGGTGCTGTGGGGGCGCAGCAAGGTCTCGGTCTCAGGCTTGAAGCCGACACGGACCGAGCGGCAGGTGCGAGAGGACGCAGCCATCATCACGGAGCGCTTAGGCGAATGAGCAAATCGGCCGATGAGTTGGAGCATGAGGTCGAGGCGAGCCGCGCGAGGCTTGATCAGACCCTTGCCAGCCTGCAGTCGCGCCTCAACGTGTCCGGTCTGGCCAGGGACGCGGCTGGATTGCGCCATGCGAGCGTGCGGCTGAGTGAGGGTGGCGAGCGCCTGCTCGACGGCATGCGCGCAAACCCGGTGCCCGCTCTCCTGATCTGTGCCGGCCTCGGCTTTCTCCTCTACGACGCTGTGACCCGAGCAATGGAGCGGAGGAGGCTCGCCCGGTCCTCAGCAGCACCGGTGCGGACAGGTTCAGACGCCGACTTGCCGGAGAACCATCAGGTCCGATTGCACGACAAGCTCGACGCTGCCCTGGAAGAGAGTTTCCCGGGCAGCGACCCGGTCTCGGTGCGAATCACCAAGTAGGAGAAAGGGCAGCACGTTCCCGAGCATGCGGCATACGAGCGTGGGAGCGGTAGCCTTGATCTGCCAAGATCAGCTTTAGGTGGATGATGTAACAGCCGGCCCGGACATTCTGCCTCGCCAGCAAGTCCGGTCAGCACTTGTATGCCCCCCGAAGCGGTCGCCCATCCCATTCCTCCCCCGTGCTGACCCTGCGAACTCTCGGGCGCCGTAAACGTTGCCGCACGCCACGGGAGAGGAGGCGGAGGATGAAGCAACGCTGGCCGGCCCGGATCTGGATCGTCCGTCACGGGGAGAGCGCTGGCAACGTTGCTAGCGAAGCCGCGCACGGCGCGAGCCTCGCCCGGATCGACATCGCCGAGCGCGACGTCGACGTTGCCCTGAGTGCGCGCGGCGAGCAGCAGGCGGACGCCCTGGGCCACTGGTTTGCCGCCATGCCCCCCTTTGAGCGCCCGGAGGTCGTGCTGACCTCACCGTATCTCCGGGCACAACAGACGGCGGCTCGGATCCGCGCGGCCGGCGGCTTGGCGGTCGAAGCACCCGAGGCGCTGGTTGACGAGCGGCTGCGCGAGAAGGAACTCGGCATCCTCGACAGGCTGACACGGGCCGGCGTCAAGCAATTCCACCCCGAGCAGGCCGAGATGCGGACCCGCTTGGGCAAGTTCTATCACCGGCCGCCCTCGGGCGAGAGTTGGTGCGACGTGATCCTCCGGCTCAGGAGCGCCCTGGACACCATCTCGCTGCACCATGGCGAGAAGCGGGTCCTCGTCGTCGCCCATCAGGTCGTCGTGCTCTGCCTGCGCTACCTGTTGGAAGACATGACCGAGGCAGAAGTTCTCGGCATCGACGCCGAGGGAGACGTCGCGAACTGCTCCGTGACGGAGTACGCCTTTGAGCCCCACGAAGGCACGACAGGAAAACTGGTGCTGCAGCGATACAACTTCATCGCTCCAGTCGCGCAGGCGGGCGCGCCAGTGACCGCCGAGCCAGACGCGAACGTGGCAGCCCGATGACCGAGAACCACCTTACATTGGAGAGCCTTCGGGCCTTGCCGCTCCCGATGCCGGAGGAGGGCAGCAAGGAGCAGCGCGGCACGGTCCTGGTTCTCGGCGGCTCGATCGAAGTCCCCGGAGCCGCCCTCCTTGCCGGCGTCGCCGCACTCCGGGCCGGGGCCGGTCGCCTTAGAATCGCTACGGTCCGAAGCGCTGCGCTTTCTATGGCCCTTGCATTGCCGGAGGCCAGGGTCGTCGGGCTCGATGAGACGCAGGACGGCGAGATCGATCCGGCTCAGGCCGAGAAGCGCGTCCCGGCGCTCGCGGAACGCTGTGACGCGGTCCTGATCGGACCGGGCCTGAACGCGGGCGTGGCCACGGACACCCTCTGCTTCTCCGTCCTGCCGGGCCAGCCGCCCACCTCCTTCGTGCTCGATGCAGGGGCCATCTGCGGCCTCGGTGCGCACGCGGATCTGGTTCGCTCCTGCGGCGGCCGGGTGGTGATCACCCCGCATGCCGGCGAGATGGCGCAGCTTCTGAAGATCGAGCGAGACGCGGTTGAGGCGGATCCGCTCGCGGCCGCTCTGAGGGCGGCGGACCTGTTGAGATGTGTCGTGATCATGAAAGGCGCGAAGAGCTGGGTCGTGAACCCGGCTGGCGAGCGGTGGCTCTATCAGGGAGGCGGGGTCGGCCTGGCGACGTCCGGCTCCGGCGACGCCCTGTCCGGCGTTCTTGCGGGCCTTCTCGCGCGCGGCGCCGAGGCGACGACAGCCGCACTGTGGGGCGTCTATGTGCACGGCGAAGCAGGTAGACGATTGGCTGGCCGAGTGGGCCCAGTCGGCTTCCTGGCGCGCGAGATCCCCGGTGAGGTGCCCGCCATCCTGCGCGAAGTAGCTTCAGAGCAGCCGGGGTGAGCGGGGGAACATCGCCTCAATTCGCCGGTTCTTCCAGCCCTGGACGAGGGAGTGAAGCATGACGAGCTCAGAGCCCACGAAGCCCGGAGATGAAGCTCGGCCCGGAACACCCGGCACGGGTGAGAACCTGTGCCCGCGCTGCGCGGGATCCGGTCAGTTCGAGGCGAAGACCTGCCCGGAGTGCAACGGCACCGGAAAGGTGATCACCGGCATCGGCGGAGGGTGATCGCGGCCTCAAGGCGCTGGCGCCGCTATCACAGGACCAGTCCTACCGTCGCGCATTAGCCTGACACATTCCGCTTTCCGCTGGGCTCGTAGCCGTGCGGCGGCTTGATTCAACACGTCAGAACCGAGGCGTGCTGGTAGCGGAGGGCCGAGCAGGCCTGCCGCGTCCGTCCAAATGCGGCGGGATACTCGCCGAGAGCGTTCTCGCTGCTGGTCGACCTGTGCTTATCATGCGTGGCAGCATCGGAATGAGGTTGGCCACGATATCTAGCTTGACGATGTACTCCGCGCCGTTCCGTAGTAGACGAGCAGTCTGGTCCGAGTGCCCGGACATCAGCACGAGTGCGAACTCCGACCGAAGGCTCCGCGATCTGCCCCGGCTCCCCGCCATTGATCTTGCCAGGAATTTGTGCGTCCGTGGTGGGAGGCGACGCCTCGGAGGCTTGAAGCAGCTGCAGAGCCCGATCGGTGGTGTCCGCATCCGCAACCGAGAACCCGGCCTTTCTCAGCAAATCTGCAATCGCCGAGCGCACATCCGGCTTTTCTTCGACGAAGATCACCATCGCGCTTTGCCCCGGAGCTGCGGCGTTCACAAACCTCGCCTCGTCGCAGCATCAGATCACGTGAGCGTCGAGAAATGTCACTCAGTTCACCCGGTAGAGATCAGAGCAGCGAGATCTCCTGCGCGCGGACAATAATGCTCTCCTGTCCGAAGCGGGCCTCCAAGGTGCGCCGGTAGCCGTTCCACCATCGCTCGTCGAGATCGGACGCCATGACCTCGAACACGACGATGTCGTCACGAGTTGTCTTGCCGTTCTCCTCCCAGAGGCCTTCGGCCGGACCCCGAGTGAAGGCCGTCATCCCTCCGAACTGCTCGGTCAGCTCCGACCGCACGCGAGTGTACGCGGAGCGGGAGAAGGGCCTGTCCTCGTTATCGGAGAGGGGCAGGAGGATCTGGATCAGGTGCTGGGGCATTGCGCGGCCTTAAGAAGCGGATCAATCGTCGAACTGCATTGCTGCCGTCTCCTCAATGAGCAAAGACTTGGCTGCCTTGCTGTTCAGGACGCGCATGGACGAAGGCCGCGACCGCACTCGCGACCTTCCGCCCGCCCTGGACCGACGGCTCGATGGGATTGGCAAAATCGGCGTCTTCGCCGCAGAGCACGCGCAGGTCGATCAGCGTGAGGCGGAGTGCGAAGGCCTCGCGTGTGATGACGTCGTTGAGCAAGGCGAGCGCCGCGGCCGTCAGGCGACGTCGCTGCGGGTTGGGATAGCGCGGATCATAGATCGTGCAGAGTGCCGCCGGCCGCGCCGTTGCCTGGACCGCATCCAGCATGGTGCTGTACTCGGCTTGAAAGCGCTCCCGCACCTCCGCCACGAGAATCAGGGCTTCAGCTACGGATCGGGCGGCGCGCTCGAGCACCGCAGATGCTCTCAGCGCATCATTGCCGCCCGCGCTCACCACGAGATGCGTCGCGTTTTTCGGAAGTCTACCGAGCTGACTCGGCACATCGTTGATGATGTTGCCGTCGACGGCGAGCAGGGTGGCCTGCCAGTCATCGGGCAGCACAGCCCGTACCTGCTGCACCACATCCGAGCCCCCGCCCACATAGGCGGCATTGTCGAAGACGGAGTCGCCAAGGAGCACGACGTGCGGCATGAATGCCTCTTTGGAAGCGAGCGTCTGAGGCCGAGCAGGTCGAAGGAGCATGAGGTTCACTGCCGCAAGGAGGCCGCGCCGGCCCATGAGGTCGCTCGGGACGCTCATCGGCATGCTTCGGGGCTCCCGCAAAGGCCACCCATTACGCCCAGTTCTGGAGCAGGGTGTCCGTCGTAACAGTCTCGACCTGCTGGCCATAGCGGCGATGGTAGAGAGTGAGCATCGCGTCGTGCGCCTCGTCCGAGGAGCTGCAGAGGCCGTCCGTGACGATGATGATGCGGTAGCCGTGGTCGACCGCACCGAGCACGGTGCTGAGAACGCACACATCCGTCTCGCCGCCCGTCACCACAAGCGTGTCAATGCCACGCGCCCGCAGACGTTCGTGCAGGTCCGTTTCGACCCAAGGTGAGTAGACGTACTTGTCGATGGTCTCGGCGGGCGGCACGAACCGGGCGAGTTCCGGCACCAGCTCGATGCGCTCCCGTCCCACCCGCTCGATGGTCATGGAGGCCCAGCGCTCGTAGTAGCGCTTCCACGTGCCATCACCGTGGCCGGGAGCTTGGGCCGGGATGAAGCGGGTGAACAGGGTGTGCCGGGGATGAGCCTCGACGATCCTCTGCACCTTCGGCAGGACCTGCGGCATCCAGGGCGTACACCAGTCGGTGTGCTCGGCAAACATCCGCTGCATGTCGACACAGAGGTGAGCGCAGCTGTCGCCCAGTGCGCCGAAACGAAGCTCGTCATCTCCTGCCATGTGACGCCCGCCCTGAGGTGTTTATCGGTCTCTGGGCCGTTAAACCGGACGGGCTCCGGTCGAGTTCCATGATAAACATAAATCAATGGCGCGCCGAGAGGCAGAATAGATGCATCCTTTGGCAAGTTACTGCCAAGCACATCTCAAAAAGATCTTGGTGCTTCAGGCTAAGCATTCGGCGCACCGACACCGATATTCGCCGAATAGAAGCGTCATTACTGAGATAGAAAGTTCACTGGCGCGTTGTTGATTTGCTCCCGCTCCTCATGTGCAGCCCGTGAGTTGCTCTGGGCAGCCACTCGATCCTGCCCTGCCCGCACAAGCCGAGGCTCTAGGTCGCGGGTGCGGGCTGAGAGCGGGATCTTTCTTGCCCCACACGAGCGAGCGGACTGGGATGCAGCAGGCTCAATCACCGCCCTGTCGAACGAGGGCCAGCGCGGCCTCGGCGTCGCCGCGCCGGACCACCCGGAAGTCCTTGCCGGCAAGTTGGTTGTACTGCGCGAAGAACGCTTCAACCTCGTCGAGCATGCCCGGGCGCAGGTCGGAGAGGGCATGGATGTG
The DNA here is from genome assembly GCF_037106235.1 of Methylobacterium nigriterrae. Taxonomy (NCBI): domain Bacteria; kingdom Pseudomonadati; phylum Pseudomonadota; class Alphaproteobacteria; order Hyphomicrobiales; family Methylobacteriaceae; genus Methylobacterium; species Methylobacterium nigriterrae. Next base: position 51,636 of record NZ_JBAWTG010000033.1, read on the forward strand.
CGCGTGCGTGCGAGCCTTCACGGCCACGCCGATCAGCCGGTCGTTGCGCTCCCACGTGCCGTCGCGCTCCCGCTGCTCCGCCTCGATCACGCCAACTAAGCGCGCCTCCAGCACGCAGCCGGGAAAGGCGGGGGCATCGAGCAGGATGAGGATGTCGAGCGGATCGCCGTCGGCGCCCTTAGTGGAAGGGATGAAGCCGAAATCGTACGGAAAGCTCATGCCCTCCGGCAGGACCATCTTGAACTGGAAGGTGCCGAACGCCTCCGCATAGGCGTACTTGTTCGGGCTGCCCTTCGGTGTCTCGATGACAACATGGACGGCGCCCTCCTCACCGAATGTGGGCAGGCAGCTCAGGAGCGGGGTGGCTTTAGGCACGGGCTGGCTCCAGCACGGCGTTCAGGTATCGCGGCAGCTAGTTGAACTTGGAAGCAACCGCCGGGATCTGCCCCCTCAGACGCCGGCCACGGCTGAGAGGCGCTCAGCGGCGTGAGGCTCCATGTAACCGACCCAGAGCCTCGATGAAATTCCGCAACTCCTTCAGCCGCTTGGCCGCGTCGGTCACCTGCTCGTCGAGGCCGAGCCGCCACGCCAAGTCGCGCCGGCGGGGTTCACGATGGAGCGCGTCGACTTGGCCTACGTAGGCCTCTACCTCGCTTTGGCTTCGGGCCAGCCCTGCCTCAAGTAAGCCGTCCGCCTGCCGGCGCAAGGCTCCGGCGACCTCGTCGAGCGCGAGCTCCGGATGGTACTGAACGCCCCAGAACACGCCCGCATCGTAGCGGATCTCGGCCGCCTGCACCGCTGTGACCCGGTTGCCGGCCAGCAGCAGCGCCCCCTCCGGCAGCGACTCGACCTCATCGGTGTGCACCGCCGGCGCGTCGTAGGAGGCAGGCCGTCCCGCCAGGAGCGGGTGGCTGCGCCCGTGCCCGGTGAGCGTGATGCGGCGAGCGAAGCCAGCCTCGTAGCCGCGCACGTTGGGGCGCACAGTGCCCCCAGCGGCAACTGTGGCGACCTGAAGGCCAGCGCAGGAGCCGAAGGACGGGGTGCCGGAGGCGAACACCGCACGCATGAACGCGACGGTGCGCCGCGTCTCCGGCGTTTCCCTGTAGAGGTGGAGCGGGGAGCCAGTCAGGAACACACCGTCATACCCTACGAGCGACGCTCCGGCAGGAAGGCCCGCCCCGGCATCTGCCGGCTTGATTCGGTGGCATTCTGCACCGGGTGCCAGGCTCAACAGCGTGTCGAGGTAGGTCTCTCCCGAGGAGCGGCCGACGCTCTCCCGCCGGCTCGCTCGTGCATCAGGAGGCTCGCTCTCGGCCACGAGGAACCGCAATGGAGGGCTGGATGGCACGTTGGCTGTTCTCTCGCAGTGACGCAATCTGCCGTGGAGGGCGTGAACCGGCCGCCACATCCAGAAGTTCCGGACAGAGGCTCTGCGCCGCAGCTTGACGGAGGCCGCGGCTAGGCTGGCCCTTATGGGCGGGTTCGCTGGAACGAGTGGGATGATGACGGAGCCGTGGTCCAACGAGGTGGATGGGCCGCTCGACTGCCTAATCGTCGGCGGCGGCCCGGCTGGGTTGACGGCCGCGCTCTACCTGGCTCGCTTCGGGCGCCGCTTCCTCGTGGTAGATGCAGACGACTCCCGCGCGTCCTGGATACCGACCAGCCACAACGTTCCGGTCTTTGCCGATGGCGTCTCAGGGCAGGAGATCCTCGCCCGCCAACGCGAGCATATCGCGCGATATGGCGCCCAAGTCGTGAGCGGCACTGTCACAGCGTTGCGCAAGATCGAGGAAGGCTTCGCCGTAAGCTTCGAAGAGGGAACGGGAGATCGCATCTCACGTAAGGTGCGGGCGCGCCGGGTGCTGCTCGCGACAGGCGCGGACGACGTGGAGCCGAATCTGCCTGATCTGCCCGACGCGATCCAACGCGGGCTCGTTCGCTACTGCCCGATCTGCGATGGCTACGAGGCACGCGGCAAGCGCATTGCGGTGATCGGTCATGGCGACAGGGGACTGGGCGAGGCGGTGTTCGTAGCCCGCACCTACTCGCGCGACGTGACACTGCTGACGCTGGGCCAAGGCATGGACCTCGATGCGGGCGAGCGTGAGCGTGTCGAGAAGCACGGCATCAAAGTTGTCCACGAGCCGGTCGACAGCCTCGACATCGAGGACGGCAGGATCACCGTGCTGCGCACGGCTGGCGGCGGGGAACACCGCTTCGAGGTTCTCTACTCGGCCCTCGGGCTGAAGCTTCGTTCCGAACTGGCTCGCGGCTTGGGCGCCAAGCACGACGGGACGGGTGCCCTCATCGTCGACGAGCACAGCCGCACGACGGTGCCGGGCCTCTATGCCGCTGGCGGCGTAGTTCGCGGCCTCGATCAGGTGGTGGTCGCGATGGGCCATGCAGCCATGGCGGCCACGGACATCCATAACCGCTGCGAATTGCCCACCGAGGAAGAGGCAGGCGGCGGCTCGCAGTGGGGTTGGGCAACCTGAACGCTCCGACTCGCCTGCCAGAACCTCAAACAACAGCGACGAGGGAGACGCCGGTAGGCTTGAGGTCGCGGAAGGCGCCTCCGATGCCACCGTGCACCCGGATCAGCACCAGGCGAAACCGGGAACGCCTGTACCCGATGCGGGAGCTTGGCCATCGAGCGGCCGGGTTCGACATCGAGTTTCGGCTCTTGGCCGAGCGGCTCGTATGGGCGGAACCAGACGAGGCTACTAAGCACTTGGGCGTCTCTCGGCCTGACCCATCAATCTCAGAATAGGTTTCCTGATCCCTCCTCGCTACCAGCGAGGGGCGTGCGGGTTAGGTGCGGCCCTGCATCCACGATGACGCACCAGGCAACTTGCCACTTCGCGTCGAGTTGGACTGCGACGGCACTCGCCTGAGTAGGGCCGGTCTGATCGAACACTAAGAGGGAGGCGACTAATGGCGCTCGACACGCGGTCCATCTACATCACGGCTCTGAAGAACACGCACGCCCTCGAAATGCAGGCGCTGCAGATCATGGAGCGTCAGGTCGAACGCCTCCAACGCTACCCCGAGATGGAGACAGCCCTGCGCCGGCACATCGAGGAGACACACGGCCAGCGCGACCGGCTGGAAGAAGCGCTTACCTCTCTCGGCGACGGTCCCTCCGCGCTCAAGGAAGGCTTCCTCGGGTTCGTCGGGAACATGATGGCCCTGGGTCACACGCCGGCTCAGGACGAGATCCTGAAAAACACGTTCGCCAACCATGCCTTCGAGAACTTCGAGATCGCGGCCTACACCTCGCTCCTGACCATCGCTGAGGCCGCCGGCCAGGGCGGGCATCTCGCCGGCTTCCGGCAGTCGCTTCAGGAAGAGCAGAGCATGGCGGCCAAGGTTGCGGAACTCATCCAGCCGACCACCGTACGCTACCTCGAACTCAGCGCTAGCGGCGAGAAGGCCGACCGCTGAGCATGAGACACGCTCACAAGCCGCTGCGCGAGCAGGTCATCGTGATCACCGGCGCGTCGAGCGGCATCGGCTTGGCGACCGCTCGCATGGCCGCGAAGCGCGGCGCCCGGGTGGTGCTCGCCGCCCGCAGCGAGGACGTGCTAGCCCGGATCGCGAAGGAGTTTGGGCCATGCGCCGCCTACGTGCGGGCCGACGTCGGCCAGCGGGAGGATGTCCAAGCCATCGCCGACACGGCCATCGCGACGTTCGGCGGCTTCGACACCTGGGTGAACGTCGCCGGCCTGACCGTCTACGGGCCCTTGCGCGAGATCGCCTACGAGGACCACCAACGGCAGATCCAGACCAACCTGTGGGGCACGGTGAACGGCTCGCTCGTGGCTGTCGAACACCTGCGTCAGCGCGGCGGCGCGCTGATCAACGTTGGCAGCGTCGCCTCCGACCTCGCGTTCCCCTTCCAGGGACTCTACGCCACCTCCAAGCACGCGGTGAAGGGCTTCACCGACACGCTGCGCATGGAGCTGATCGCAGAGGGTGCGCCAGTCTCCGTTACGCTGGTGAAGCCTACCTCCATCGACACGCCGCTGCCGCAGCGTGCCCGCAACTACATGGACCGCGAGCCAACGCTGCCGCCGCCGATCTACCCGCCGGACGAGGTGGCCAACGCCATCCTGCATGCCGCCGTGCACCCGCAGCGCGACATCTTCGTGGGAGGGGCTGGCAAGCTGTTCGTGATGGGCAAGGAGTTCGCGCCTGGCGCCTACGACGAACTCGCGCCCGCCATCATCGCCCTCCAGAAGAGGTCGGAGTCGCCCAGGAACCCCAAGGGCGCCCTGCACGCGCCGCGGGAAGCCGGTCAGGAGCGAGGTGACCCGCCGGTCTACGTGATGCGCACCAGCGCCTACACGCGTGCGACGTTGCACCCTTTGGCGACGGCGAGCGTTGCTGCCGGCCTGGCGGCGACGGCGGCCGTGCTGCTCTCTCGAAGACCACGCGACAATAGCCGAGCCTGAGATTGCAGCAGACCGGCCCCAGGAGGCAAGGCCATGATGTTCAGAGTCTCCGAAGGTGGCCGCCCAGACATGCCTGCGCAGCGCTGACGGCGAACGCACCGTCCCCATCGAAGAGGAGGCATGATTGCAGGGTCTCGGGACATTGTTCGGTATCGGCTTCGTTGCCGGCCTAGGCAGCATGACGGCATGCGCCGCCTTGAGCTGGGCCGCTTCGCGGCGACGGACGCGCGCTAGCTGAATCCCCGACGGTCCCGGAGTGCGCGGCCCTTCGCGTAAGCCCCTTCACATGTTTGGGATACCGTCGAATTTCTTACAAGGAGCTTCAATGCGCTTGACGCAGATCGAAAGTCGGTTGCGTCGCAAGTGCGCTTTCAGCGTTGCTGATTAACGGCAGAGATACACCATCAGTGGACCTTCGAACGGCCGCGCTTGAAAGGACCCCAGGATGGGCCGGTCTCGCAAAGAGGCCTGCCCATCCTTCTGTTTTTGAAGAGGTGTAGAAGTCTTTGCCGGCCATCCCAGCATCCTTGGCTGGAGCCGCGGACCTCAAGCCTCCTCGGGAGCTCAGTGTCGGGTCGTGCCGCTCGCGCTTGCGCGAGCCATGAAGAACTGCACCATCTCACGACTGGCATCGGGACCGCGCGGGTCCGTGTAGCTGCCGTTTGAACTCCCACCGGACCAGGCGTGTCCGGCCCCATGCAGAACCCACTGCTCCAACATCTCTCGACCAAAACCGCCGGACTGGATGGTGCGGGTGTAGGTCGTGCCGCCAGGGGTGGAACCGCGACTGGTACCGGAAGCTGCCGCGGCGGAACCGTACTGCATTCGCGGCGCAAAGAACAGAAACATTGAATCCCGTTCATGTTGCAACGGAATGAGTAGGAAGCTGTTGCAAGCATGTCGAACGGAGGAATAGCCAATGCGACTGAAGCTTGCAGGAGCCGCTTTCCTTGCCCTCGGCGCCATGCTGGCCACCGGCGGCGCCGCCGAGGCCCGCGACGGCTGCGGGCCCGGGTTCCACCTCGGGTTCTATGGGTATTGCCGCCCCAACGCGTTCTACCGGCCGATCGTCTACCGCCCGGCCTTCTACGGCTATCGGCGGGTCGGTTGGTACGGCCCGCGCTGGCACCGCTGGGGGTACCGCTACGTCGGATGGCACCGTCCCTACGGTTGGGGTTACCGCCCAATCGGCTGGGGCTGGCGCTGGTGAGTGTGGGGAGTAGGGCATCAAGACGTCCTACCGTCCTGCTCTCGCGAGGTGATCTCCGATCTATGGAAAGATAGGGGATGGCCCATAGCTATCCCTCACAGCATGATGGTCAACCGTACCACCACACTGCGGGATCAAACACCTACGGCCTGTGATCGCTTGAATAGTCTGATGGTGTGGGCGTTTCGCCTCTTCTGGACGAGGAGGAGCGATGCTGTCGGACGCGCAATGGACCGAGTTGGAGCCACTCGTTGAGGCATGTCGGCCGAAGGGCAAGACGCCGCCCCAGGATCTGCGCCGCACCGTCTCGGCCATTCTCTGGCGCCATCAGAACGGCGCCAAGTGGCGCGCCGTGCCAGCTGAACTCGGACCCTGGTGGCGTGCCGCCCAAGTCTTCATCCGGTGAGCACGTGCCGGTGTCTGGGAGCGGCTCCTGAGCCTTGTTCAGGAGCGCGGCGTGCAGCTCGGCATGGTGTTCCTCGACGGCACCAGCGTGCGCGCTCACCAGAAGGCGGCCGGGGCTGCGCGAAGGGGGGATCTCAAGCTGAGCGAGACCATCGTGAGGCGCTTGGCCGCTCTCGTGGCGGCTATGGGACCAAGGCTTGCGTGATCGCCGACGGCGCGGGTCGCGCCATCGCGTTCCGGATCGCGCCTGGGCAAGCGCATGAGCTGCCTCAGGCCATCCCGCTCATCGATCAGCTGCCGGGCGTGCCGAGGTGGGTGGTGGCCGACCGAGGTTATGCCAGTCACGCCTTTCGCGAGCATATCTGGAACCTGGGCTCCCGCCCCGCAATCCCGTCAAAGCGCAACGAAGCTCCCGTCGCCTGTCCGGACTGGATCTACAACAACCGCAACTTCGTCGAGCGGCTCTGGGCGCGCTTGAAAGAATGGCGTGCCATCGCAACCCGCTACGAGAAGACCTCCTCAAGCTTCATGGGCGTTCTCTCGCTCGCAGCCGCTCTGGACTGGCTCAAGAGCTAACAGGCCGTAGTCTCCGCCCGGCTGCGCCTGCTTCAGGTCACGCCAACGCGGATTGAACAGGAACTGGCCAAGATCGCGTTCGCATCTATCGGCGACATCATCACGGTGCAGGAGGACGGCACCGCGTTCCTCGATTTCAGCCGGGCCGATTGCGAGATGCTCGCCGCCGTGAAAAGGTTCTCCTGCGAGGTCGTGCATCAACCTGACGGCGATCGTGACGCGCCGCGGCAGGTCTTGAAGATGCGGGTCGAGCTGGCTGACAAGCTGAGCGCCCTCGACAAACTAGCGCGCATTCACCGGATGATCGCCGGCAGTGGCGACGCGGCGGCAATCGCAGTGGACATCGCGGAAGTGATCCGAACCGCACGGTCTCGGGCAGGGCTCTGCACGCCGATGCCAAGAAAGACCCTCTCTCGTGATCGGAGCGCCGCGTGACTGCCGGGCAGAGTGCCTCTGCTTTCCATGTAAGCCGGACATAATCAAGTGAGGTCCGCTCGCGGGCATGGCAGTTCCGAGATACCGCCTTGCTCTTCGTGATCTCGAGCACAGCCGACACGACCTGCTCGTTCAGAACTCGGCGGAAGGCCCGAGCCCTGCTCATTCCAAATCGAACGATGCCTTTGCAGCAATATCGAGCGCGCCAGCTCCCCCTGGGACCGCGACCTCATAGCTGGCGAGGGCTGTCCTGGTGACAGGGACGGCGAGGCCGAGGCGCTCTGCCGTTCCTTGCATTACCGCGAGGTCCTTCCGCGCACCGTCAATCGCAAACGAGACCTCCTCGTTTTCTCCCAGAATGACCGCGACCTTCGACGGAAGCGCTGGCAGAGCGGCCGGACTGTCCGCTAGGAGATCGAGCATAGTGCGCAGCTCGAGCCCGCACCGCCGCCCGTGTAGCCGCCTGGAAGTTCTGGATTGCGCCGCATGAACAGGTGCGAGTCCTCAAGGCCCGCCAGCGGCATCGCTGCGCAACGTCCGGCAAGCGGCTGCTCCGTACGGCCGAGGTCGATCATGCGCTGCTGCTCTACCGTGTCTGGCGTGAGCATCGCAGCGTGCCCTGGTCATGCCTGCTCGCTTTCTGGGGCGCGCCGAACCTGCAGGTCGTCACAGCAATCCCATCAGGAGGAAGAGGAATCGAGAGCGCATGGACGTTTCTCCCTATGAAAGAAGTTCTAACTTCGGCAGAGGACAGGGTTCGGACACGCGGCCCCGCTCTCAATCTGCGGCGGCTCGGTGGTCCTAGCGTCCGGACCCATAACGGTGGCGCGTCCTGCCGCGGTGTGATTCAGGGCTCCTGTAGGAGGAGCCCATGGATCAGTTCTGGCTGACGGACGAGCAGTTTGCGAAGATCGCGCCGCATCTGCCCACCGACACGCGCGGCAAAGCACGCGTGGATGATCGACGTATCATCAGCGGCATCGTCCACGTGCTGAAAAGCGGTGGCCGCTGGACCGACGCACCGCGCGAGGTCTACGGACCGAAGAAGACCCTCTAGATAGTCTGTTCGCAATCGCCAAAACGGCTGACGTTCTCCGTCAGGACTGGTCGGAACGACGTAGCGGATTTCGACATGGCTGTTGGTGACGACCACGCGGTCGACCAACAGCTCCAGGATGGCGCGCCTGTGGCCGAAGTCCGCGTTCGCTAGGCCATCCTGGAGACGACGGCAAAAGGCTTCGGCATGAATGGCAAGCTGGGCGGTCTGATCCTGCTGCTTGGCATCCTGTCGGAGGGCCTGTTCCTGAGCGTCGAGGGCCAGCAAGCGGCGCTCCACCTCGCGCCGCCGACGTTGGTATTCCTCCAGGGGCAGGACTGCGGCCAGGTAAGCCTCCGTGAGCCGCTCCAGCTGCTGGCTCAGTGTCGCCCGGCCACGTCGGAGATTGGCTTGGCGGGCCTGCATCTCCTGAGGGAGCCAGAGGCCACCGCGAGCCCGCTCCATGGCATGGGTGATCATCTCAGGGGTCGTGACTACCTCGCACAGATCCTGCCAGACTAAGTCCTCGAGTGGGCGCGCCGGAATGTAGCGCGCCGCGCAGCGCTCCCCAGGCACCATCAGGCGCATCTGGGTCTTGGTCCGGCAGAGATAGTAGTCGTAGCCGGGCGGCATGTGGCGCCCCGTGCAGCCCCGGCGGCAACAGCCGCAGCTGACCAGCCCTCGCAGAAGGTACTGGTGCACTCGGTTGTTCCGCCGCGCCGTGCGCTGATTATAGGCGAGTCGATCCCGGGCGCGATCGAACTGTTCCGCGGTGATGATGGCCGGAATGGCCGCGACCGCGATCCACTCAGTCGGATCGGCCACACGTTTGCCGCCATCACCGCGACCCTGCGGGAGCAGGGCCGAGCGCCGCCGCTCCGCAGGCCGGGCTCGCAGTCGGTTGGCGTAGACCTGTCCCAGATAGGTCGGGTTGCTCAGCAGGCCTCGGAGAGCCGAGGCGCTCCAGGTCTGCCGCCCTCGAGGCGAGGCGATTCCGAGCCGGTCCAAGTGCTGCATCAGGCCGATGATCGTGGTGCCCTCATCGGTGAAGCGGGCGAACAGATCCCGCACCACCGCCGCCTCCGCCTCGTCCAGACGAACACCGGCCGGATCCCGCGGACGGTCAGGGTCAA
>NZ_JBAWTG010000034.1:0-60186 GCF_037106235.1 Methylobacterium nigriterrae
TGTCCCGCTCAGCTTGTGAGCCCCTTTTCGATGGGCTCCTGCAGCCTTCTGATGCGCACGGATGCTGGTGCCGTCGAGGAACGTCATCCCGAGCTGCACCCCGGCATGCTGAGCGAGGCGGAGCAGGCGCTCCCAGACACCGAGGCGGGCCCAACGGATGAAGGTCTGAGCCGCGCGAGCCCAGGGACCAAGCTCAGCCGGGATGGCTCGCCACTTGGCCCCGTTCTGATGCCGCCAGAGGATGGCCGAGATCGTGCGACGCAGATCCTGCGGCGGCGTCTTGCCCCTCGGCCGGCACGCCTCGATAAGCGGCTCCAGCTTTCTCCATTCTGCGTCGTCCAGCATCACTCCTCCCAGTCAGGAGGAGCAAAACGCCCGCACACGGAACACGTTCAAGGCCGAACAGGCCGTAGATACCCGGGTCATGGCGGTTAAGGTATCTGCACCTGCACCCGCCGCACCTGCACGTCCGACCACGCCCCGCCCCGTGGTGCCGGGATGCCGCGGGCGTTGAGCGCCGCGGCGATCCCACCGTGAGAGGTCGTGCCGGCCGCCCGGATAGCCGTGATGACGGGGGCGAGGTCCTGCGCACGCTTCGCTGCCCTGTCAGCCTGCTGAGCTCGACCGCGATCTTGCCCGGCGTCCTGGTTCCGTAGGTTCTCGGGCTTCCCAAGCCGCACGCCCCGCGCCTTCGCCGCCGCCAGCGCTGCCTTGGTCCGGGCCGAGATCATCTTCCGCTCGGCCTGGGCGACCACGGCCATGATACCAACCACGAGCTCATTCGCCTCGGGCATATCGGCAGCGACGAACCGAACCCCGGCCTTCTGAAGCCCAAGCAGGAAGTGCGCATCGCGCGACAACCGATCGAGCTTCGCGATCACCAGGGTAGCATTGTGCAGCCGGCAGAGCGCCAGGGCTTCCTCGAGGCGGGGGCGCGCGTCCCGCGCCCCGCTCTCAACCTCGACCAGTTCGGCCACAAGGCTCCCGCCGGCCGCGAGGTAGTCCGCGACCGCCTTGCGCTGCCCCTCCAGGCCGAGCCCGGAGCGACCCTGCCGGTCCGTGGAGACCCGCAGATATGAAACGAAGCTGCCGCCCACACCCTGCCCCCGACATGCGTCCGAACGAGCGTTCAACCGGATGTCGGAGTGTTGGAGGCAGAGAGTTAACGAAGACTTACCTATACCGCAGTATCTCTTCGCGGATATGATCACGAAAAGAACCAGAGGAGCATTTAGGCTTCGAAAGTTCTGGAACGAATTCTTGATCAATCGCGGCAGCACGCTTCTCATCAATCAAGCCGATTCCGCCACCGATATTCACATCACCAACAATGTGCGCCTCCGCCCGATAGCTCCAGCGATAGTATGCTTCGATTTTGAGTCTTTGTTGCCCCCCGACGCACTGGATCGCGCCTGCACATGCATCTACGCGCACGTGAAGCGCATTGACAGGATCACGATAAGGAACAAAGTCAGGAACAAGCTGAGCACATCCACCTGATGAGACATTCCAATTCGTTGTTTTATTGTCTGAAACTCCAGCTATGCTTTTGTAAAAAGTATATCGTAAATACAATTTATCATTTGTTTGATAAACTTTCCATTCGTCAGAAAATTTTATTACAGTCAGATCTATGCCCTGCCCACCAGACCCTAGGAGAAATTCGGCTGCACGCAAATTTCCAGCTGAGCTAGTGAGTAGCATTACAGAGAGATTCAGAATTATAATTTTTAGCGTGCTTTTCGGACGCTGGCCCTCAACGAGGAGGATGAGCCTTCCGCACCATGGCTTGCAAAACCAGAACCGACCAGTCATCGCCATGGCGGCCCCCGATAACAGCCTGTCACGCTCTCAACGATCGCCCTCTAAAGCTGTTCCAACAGCTGGCGATCTCCCGGAAACCTACTGAGCTATCTGCCGGATATTTGCCGGAAATTCTGCGCGCACCGCCGTTAGGCGTACTATTGCGTACATTCGCAGTCTGGCGGAAGAGGGCGGAGCGGACTGGGGCTGCCACCCCGGTTCCGCCCCTAACCACCTGAACCACGGGAAAAAGCCCAGATGGCTAGCCAACCTTTTGACGTGCGCGCCGCAGGAGTCGAGCCCGGCCCTGACCCTTTCCTCGCCCATATCCCCGATCTCGCCGCCTACGATCGCCACGCCGCCCTGTCCTCAGAGAGGGCCTTCTCAAGCAGGTAGGCCGCGGCCCTGGCCTAGCTTGCATTCTCGGGCTGCGCCGGGGTGATGCCCATGTTGGGCAACTGGCTCGTGTCGTTGGCGCTGCGGTAGCGGGCCGAGAACGCCATCTCGTTCACGAGATCAACGGTGGTCTGCGAGCCGCCCTGGGCGTCCTGCTGGTAGCTGTAGCCCCACAGCTTGAGTTCGAGTTCGCCGCCCTTGTTGGGGAACAGCATGGGCGAGCGCACGATCACCCAATCCTTCTGCAAGTCCCACAGGCCGCCAATGCCGGGGCGCAGCCAGCCGGCGTAGGTGACGCTCACGCGCAATTGGGTCGCGGCGATCTGTTGAACCTCCATGTCCGCCCGGAGCGCCGCTTCCTTCGGGGACAGCGGCATCTCGGCCATGATGATGCGGGTGGACGTGCTGGGGCCGCCGTCCGCGCTGCCCTTGGCCTTCACCTCAGCGGCCTTCCGGCCAAACTCTTGATCCGAGCCCGGCCGCTGTGCGTTGGCGATGACCTCGGACACGCCCGGGTCACTCATCGAGCAGCGGGCCGCCAGAATGTTCTGTCCCTCCACGAACCGGATCAGGCTGCCGCTCTTGCTGGCGCCCGTGCCGATGATGGTGCCATCCTTGCCCGCGGACAGGCGCACCGCGCGCTGGTTGGCGAGCCGGGCGATGAGTTCGAACGGGCTCTCACCGGTTCGCACGACCACGTTGGGGAACGGCTCGTCCGCGCCCTCGGGCGGGTCCTGCAACTGGAATTTCATGGAGTACGGCTTCAGCACCGCGTTGGCGATGGCGCTGAGCGTGTACCCCCGGTATTGGCCTCCGGGCTGGCCGTTCTGCGTCTTGGTGTCGATCGAGGCCCGGGTGATCAGCTCGGCCTTGCCGTAGCCGGACACCTCGACCGCGTGGCGGGAGCCGTCGTAGGCCGTCTGGCGAGCGATGATGTAGCCGCCGATCAGGGCTTCCTCGCCCGCGAGCGTGATGTCCACCCGGTCCCCGGGCTTGAGCCGGAACACCTTGGGATCCGGCTCGGCGCAGACCAGCCGGAAGCGGATCGGCCAAAATTCCTCGTAGTCCTGCGAGATGCTGACGGTGAGCCAGTCGCGGTATCCGGCGGTCGGCCCGGTGGCCTGTCCGTGACCGCCGGTCGAGTTCTGGGTGTCACCACCCTGGACGCGGACCTCGCAGATCAGCCGGGGGTCGGCCATGGCATCAACCTTTCACGCGTGAGGGGCGCGGGCCCAGGGACAGGCCCAGGCGGCGGGCGAGGGCGAGGCTCCGGGCATCCCGCGCCAGATGCGCCTGGAGGCGGTCCAGCTCCGCGATCTGGGTCCGGTTGACCGCGATGGCGGCCTCGATGTTGGCCAGGATGGTCACCCGCGTTTCAGACATCCGTTTCGTTTTCCTGATGGGAAAATCGCTCTATCTCTGCGAAGCGAAATGCGTTTGCTGGGCCACTGACTAGGAAAGTGTCGGACTCGCGCGGACCCCCGGGTCTCCCCCCTTCGGAAGGACCCGAGCAATCCTCCCGCTCGGTGCGCCACCCTCGCTCTGCCTGCCCGCCACGGGCGAGGGTGGCGCAGGACGGCCGCCAATCCGCTGCAGTATGTCCCCCGGTGCCGGGGCGGTGTGGTGGGTGTGTACGGGCATTCTGCATGATCCACCCCTGCCACGGCCGGCGCCATGGCAAAGCGCCGGCCGCTCCGCGCAGGGCCCGCGGGCGACAGAACGGGCCGGGAGCGCAGAGGCCGTGCCGAAAGAGTTCCACAGCCCGCGCGCCGGCTCGTTGAGGCCGTCGCACCCCCACCGCTCAGCAGGCGGAGATAACCCGCCGGGCGATCTCGTGAAGCTTAGCCGGTGCGGCGCCACCGCGTCCCGTCGTGGGCGAAGCGCTCCTCACCGAGCGCGAAGGCCTCCCCCGGCAGGCTCTGGTCGTACGCCCGCCTGTCCCGCCGCACCTGCGCGTCCCGAGTCACGGTGACGGTCGTGGTCGGCTTGGGCGCTCCCGGCTTGCCGAGGGCGCGGCGCGCGACCCGGGCTCCGCGCGCAATCTCCTCCTGGCATTGGGTATCCGCGAGGCGACGGTCCAGATCTTCTCCGATCTGTTCTTTCACCTTGGCGGCTTCTTGCTCGCCAACACGGCGCATGATCTCGCTCCAGGCTCTCATCTGCGTGGTGGGTGCACCCATAAACTGCTCCTGTACTTAGAAATAGAATTCGCTCTTCGGGTCGAAGCTGGGGATGCGTAAGTCGCAGAGCGGGCTTCGGTGGGGGCGGGCGGGGGAGAACGTGCCACTCAGGGTCGTGCGGCCGGTCGGCTCGCGTCGGAGTTCGACGTTCTCGCGCACGAACGGAACGGACATCCGCCGGCCTGTCCGCCGGCAGTAGGGGATCAAGTCGACGACGGGTACTTCCCGCGGATAGGTGGCTGGACGGCTGTTATCCGGCTCAACCGTTCCGAGCAGATCGGCGCCTTCGGGCAGGCGGTCATTGGCGAGGCTGCCCTGCGCATTCGCCTGCAGGATGCCCGTGGCGATCTCGGCGAGGCGGACCGCAGCCTTCTCGTAGGCACCTATTGTCTTGCGGGCAGCGTCGATAGCGTCGCTGGCGCGGCGATATTGCTCCCAGCGGGAGGCCTGTTCGGCTGCTGCCTCAACGGCTTCCAGTTCGGCCTGCAGCTCGTCCTCGCGGTCTTCCAAGCGGCGCAGGGCGGCATCGGTCGTTTGGATTGCGATCTGCAGGGCGGCGACGCGATCCTCGTGGGCCGCGAGGCGCCCGGCAGCCTCGGCCTCGGGCCGCTCACACAAGAGCAACCCCGACTGCTCGACCAACTGCCCCCGACGCTCGGTCAGCGCGCGGTGCTCGCGATCGACGGCGGTGAGATCGGCCTCGACGTCGCCCACCGTGCGGGCCGGAGCCTCGGGCGCGACGGGTTCACGGTCGTGGTTTTTGCGCTTGGCCACGGCATCAGCCTCATAGTGATGGGGCCGATTCTACGGCGGCGAGTCAGGCTGCGGAGAGCGCGCACAGCAGAAATCCGGACATTTGCGCCATGATCCACAGGTGACCAGAGCCGGCTGCAAGCTTAGCAACCAGTTTGCCTATCGGGAATACCGATGAATTTGAGCAGACGGCCGCGCGATACGCACCATCGACCGTTCGGCAGCCGCCATCCTAGGCCATGAGCCGCGACGATGCGGGTGGCGTGGCGGGTTGAGCACCTGAGAAGCTGCGCCGCCGTGCTGAGCCGGATCTCATCCCCCGGCGCGATGGGCTGACCGACCGCGGGCCGGTCAGGCGACGCCGTGCCTTCGAAGTCGAGCGCGCGGTCGATGATCGCCAACGATTCCTGCAGGCTATCCCGGGCCGCGGTCAGGCGCTGGCGGTCGATCGGCGTCAGGGCTAGGGCCAAGTCAGGCATGCCCGCCCCCAACGAGCTGGCGGGCGACGAGCGCGGCATCGGGCAGGCCCTCAGCCGCGAGCACATTCGCAGCCAGGGTCAGCGCGGCATCGGCTTCGGCGCTCGTCAAGCGTGGCGGCGTCCACCCGGCCTCGCCTTCGCCCTCGCCCACCGGGGGCTCGGCACGCGGCCCGGCCTGCCGGGCGAGGTCCTCCGCCCACGCACGCACGTCATCGCGGGTCCGAAGAAACTCGAAGACGACGTGGTAGACGACGGCATTGATACGGCGTGCACGGGCCGGGTCGTGGACGCTGTAGGGATCCTCGGCCGAGTCGCTGGCGGGCGTGTCGTTCGTCATGGCGTCAGTCGCGGTTCGAGGGGCAGGTCAGTCGGGTCAGGCGGGACAGGGCGGCGAAGGCGGCGAGGACGTGCCGGCGGTCGTGCGGGGTGAGGCGGTTGAGGGCGGCCAGGGCCAGCGTCAGCGCGTCCGGGTCGGTCTCAGCCTCCGCGAGGGCAGCGCACAGGGTCTGTCCGCGGGCGCCGCAGTAGGCGCGAACCAGGGCCCGCAAGCTCCGCAACCGGGCGAGGCGCTCGGCCGAGTCGATGTCCGGGCGGAACGGCCCCCAGCCGTCAGAGGCGGCGATCATCGCGCGCTCCCCCAGCGGTGCCGGGCTGGTCGACCGCGAAAGGAGTTTGTGACTGATGTGGCAGACTGTGAGGGCTCAAAAGTCACAAAGTCGGCAAAGCTGCGAGAGGTGGCCGAACAGCGTTTTCGAACCAGCGGAATGTGACATCTTGGAAAACCCCGCCTGTCACAATTGTCACAAACTTCCCTGTTTTCGGCCCTTCCAGAGCCTTCAAGGATCGTCCTCCCTAGGGAAGGACTCTCGAAGAGGACAGGAAAGGGTGAGAAGTGCCCACTCTCTGTCACAACGGTCACAAAGTCACTTTGAGGGTATCGGTATGGTTCGGGTGTCATGGCTGGATTGAGGTTTGTGACTTTGTGACCGTTGTGACAGGGGTGCTAGAGGCGCGGGGTTCGCGGCGTCGCGACGTACTGGCCCCGGCCGATCTTGTGGATCTCGCCGGCCTGGACCATCCGCGTCAGGGTCTTGCGGGTGGCGGCGTAATCGGCGCCGGTCAGGTCGGCGATTTCCTGCGGACTCAGCGGGCGCTCGCTGCCGTGGAGGGTCTGGATGATCTTACTGCGCTCATCGGAACGGCGAACTTCGGTCGCATCGCCAAGCAGGGTCCAGGTGCCCGTTGCCGGATCGAACGAAACGGCGCTCTCGACTTCCTCGATATCGCGGCCCCTTCCGTACAAGGTTGTACCTTGGCTGGTGCGAGCCAGCACCAGCGTCGTGTCGGCCGTGCCAGTCAGACCCGTTGAGCCGGACAGGCAGTCGAACGGGTCCTCGGCCTCAGCTTTCCGGCTGTGATGACAAACGAGGATGCCGATCCGGTGCTCAGCCGCGAGGGAGTGGAGCCCCTTGAGGGACCGCACGTCATAGTCATACACGCTCTCATTCCGCCCTTGAGCGGGGCGGACACGGTTCAAAACGTCCACGACGATCAGGCGCGGATTGGGGACACGATCGATCCACTGCCGCAGGGCCTCGATCAGCCCGGCATCCAGGCCGGGAGCCTTGGTGTCGATAAAGAGACGGTCCGGGACCTTCCCGCCCGGGAGCAACTGCGCCAAGCGCTTTTGGAGCCGCCGTTCGTTGTCTTCCAAGCAGAGGCAGAGCACATCGCCCTGGTCCACGAGGATGTGGTTCAGTGCGACGCCTCCGGTGGCGACCGCAATGGCTGTCGTCATCAGAAGCCAGGACTTCCCGATCTTGCCCTTCCCGGCCAGCAAGGTCAGGCCCTCGGGGATAAAGCCGGGAACGATGGTGCGAACCGGAGGCAACTCCTTCCGCATCAGGTCGGCAGCAGACATCTGCCCCAAGCCGGGGGCGGACGCCTCATTCGCGGCTCGTTCCGCGTCGCGCCGCCGCTCCGGGAACTGCCCCGGCTCGACGGTGTGAAGGCCGGGCCCGCGCGCCCCGTTCAGAGGCCGCCCATCGTCCGCGCGATCCGGCTTGTCGGGCAGCAGGTGGCGGGCGAAGGCGTCCAGATTGATGCGCGGGGCCCTCACGCGCGGCCTCCGTCGCGGTGGCTCTGGCGGCGCTGGCGCTCGCGCGTCTTCGCGTCCTCCAGAAGGTCAAGCAGCTCCAACAGGTCGTTGAATACTTTGGCGCCTAAGATCAGAATGCGTTTAGCGCCGTAATAATCAAGTATTTCCAAGTGGTCGTAAGCCGCGGTGATCTGGTGAGACAGAATGTAGATCCGCCCCTGCATCTCGTGGCGAATCATGTCGGTGCTTCCGTGGCTCAAATCTTCGGGCGCAATCCGATGATTTGCTTGATCTGCGGGCCGGTCGGTGGCATATTCCCGATCGCTGACTTGCCTGGAAGCAATCGAGGAACCCGCCGTCGCCCCGCGATGCGCGGGTTTTTCCATGGCTCAGGCCGCCCCCCGCTGCGTGCGATCGGGCTGGTCCAGCAGGCGCTCGAAGGCGGGGAGCGGGACGAGCAAGAGCCGCCCGATCCGAATCGTCGGGATCTCACCCCGCCGGACGGCTTCATAGGCCGAGCCCCGGCTGACCCCGAGACGCCGGCCAGCTTCCTCGACGGTGATCGTCCTGCGCTCTGTGTGACTCAAGCGAATGTCTGCCATCGCGTGCTCCTGTGTGGGACCGAATGTGGTGTCATTCTGGTAGAACCACATTTGGTGTCAAGGGACCGCTTGCGGTGCTGCAACGGCTTGATACGATTGCGGGCCAGCAGCGCAGGGGAACAGTGCAATGACCGACAGAGAGCAATCGGATACGGTTCAGCTTAAGCTGCGCCTGAAAGAGCCCGACCGGGCGGCGCTGGAGCGAGCCGCTCAAGGGCGCGGCGTCTCAATGAACACAGAGATCGTCGACAGGCTTCGGCGCTCATTTGATGATGACCGCTCGGTGTCCGATATTTTCGGGAACCGGCGCGATTTCGCGCTGATGAAGCTTATCTATTCGACGATCGAGACAATAAGTAACCTGAATAAGCCCGACGCCGACTGGCTCGAAGATCCCTATCGGTTTGATCAGGCTTTCAAAGCGGTGACGGCCATCTTTGAGTCTATCCGTCCCCCTGGCGCCGTGCCCGAAGGCGCCGAAGCCCATGATCGCGGCGGGCAGAAGCGCGGTCTTGGGGCGGCGTTTATGGCTCTTGATGAAGTGATGCGCGCAAATCCCGGTGCTGCTTTTGATGAAAAAGAGCACAAGCTGCGAGCCGCGACTCTGGCCACGGATCTTGGGAAGCTTGCTACGGAAGCCCGCCTCCCCGGCAAGACGGTCGCGAAAATAGCCGATGAACTTCTGCCGTATGTCGAACAGGCGCGCGCCGAGGGTGTTTCGCCGCTCGAGATCTATCGTCGAACGCGCAACGAGGCGGCGGGAGATGCCCCCGCGCGGCCGTGACTACCTGCGAGCGCATCTTGCGGATTGGGCCCTTTGGTGCGGCGCGCCCCCGCCGGCCCCTCGGGATCAGACCGGAAGTTACTACATATGAGTAATTACGTCCGCGCGCCCGCGCCGAACCGCGTACTCGACGTCGGGTACAGCCTCTCGGGCTAAGTCACATCCTCTGCGACCGCTCGGTGTTTGCACGCGCAAACACTTCGGATGATGTCGTCACGGCGCTCAGGCCATATATTGCCGGCGCTTCGCTGGGCGCCGATGCGGTCTCAGAGCCCAGTTTTTTCAATTAAATTGGAGGTTCTGCTGCCCTGCGTTGGCGTCAGGTGCGGCCAGCAACTTCCTGGAGCACAGCGGCGGCCAGCATGACGTCGGGGTTGGCTTCGTTGAGCGTGCCGGCGGCGTCGAGAGCCGCGAAGGCGAGTGCTGCCTTAGCCCGTAGCTCCTCCGGCGAGGCCGCGGGCTCGATCGTGGCACGCTCGACGACGGCATTGTACCGGCCGACCTCAGCGTCGAGGCGGTCGTTGTTCCAACAGTGCGAGGCTTCGCTGTCCATCAGGCCGAGCTGTTCAACCGCCCAGCCGCAGGCCGATGCCAGATCACGTTCACGCATTGGAATCTCCTTGGAAATAGGGCCGCAAGGCAATGCAGTGACCTACTCGGCCCACCCAGTTTATGATATCAAAAACTATGAATCACGGCAACGAAAGACCACGCGGCGGCAGACCAGCTACCGGCCAGGGTGAGCCGGTGCTCGTCCGCGTTCACCCGCCTCTGCTGGCACTGCTTGATGCGTGGATCGCCGCGCAGCCGGAGCCGCGGCCCACCCGGCCTGAGGCGGTGCGGCGGCTGATGGCGCTTGGTCTGGAGGCACATGGTGGGGCCAGAGGTCGAGGTTCGTGACGGCCACCTCGGCGTTCCCATGCGGAACGCCGGCCGGTTCCGCTCTCAGTGGCGCTTGATCGCTGAGCCTCCGTTTCATTCCCGCCGGATACTCAAGCTACTTGGTACACCAGGGGTTCTATGGCCAAGGTTCGGCGCTAAGAGAGCGGCGGGCGGATTTTTCCTGATCGGTTGCCGCCCACGCCGCCGGCTGGCGCGCAACCTCGCCCCCGGGAAGCGCCGGCCGGCGGCACTTAGAACTTCCTGCCGTTTTGCCGCGCTTGTCGCCGCATGATCCTACGGCAGATGCAGATGAGCGCCCTGTCGCGAGTGGGGTGGCAGTCGCCGGCCGTGCTCGGTTAACCCCCCCTCCGATGTGCGGCCGGTGACACCTGCCAGAAACAATCCAGCACACTTCGCGGAGCAGGCTTCAGCTTGCGCCCTGCCGAGCGATCAGGGTGGCAGGCACCGGCTACACCCGTCTCAATGCCCCCTCGACGCGGCGTGTGGTCGGTGACCCATGCGCGCTTTTCAGCACTGCTGTAGCCGTGTGGTCGCCTAGCCCGTCAGCCGTCGCCACCATGAACGCTCGGCTTGCTCTCGCCATGCATCGCGGTCCGCTGTGAGCGCGATCAGTTTCGCCTTCAGGCGCTCGATTTGGCCATAAGCCGCACCGGCCTCATGGGCCGCTGCAACCAGATCATCCTGCGCGACCGCGAGGCGCTTTTGAAGCTGGCTAATCTGCTCTCGCAGCTCCAGAACCAGTTCGTCCGCACTCTTCGACATCGCGTAGCCTGCCCTGACGGAGGCGCAGCGCGGGAACGAAAGTCCCGACACGTACTAAAGCGATCAGCGGGGAGAATACAAAACGGTTACGGTAATATCCGTGCCTTCGCAGCCACACGGAGTTATTGGTACGTCACTATACTTCGACTTATATTCAAAAATAGGAAAAATACGTCTTCCAAGCCAGCATATACTCCTTTCGGCGCGTGGCCAGCGGTAGGCTGCATCCTTCTGAACGGCTGCCGCACATGCGCTCCGCCGGCGCCACCGTGGACCGTCGTGGACCGAATGGCATCGAATTTCGAAGCGATTGGACCGAGTTTGACGAATTTCAAGGCAACAAAATCAAGGGTTTAGCCGAACAACCCAACCTTGTTGACATGGCCGTAGACGTCGTTGTCGCCCCAGCGGGTGCCGAGGCCGACATGGCGCGGGTAGGCGGCGCGGGTGTCGGGTGCGGCGCGGCTGTCGTCAGCAGCGCGGCGCTCCTGCGCGGCGGAGGCTGCGGTCCGGCCGGTCACCGTCACGGCTCCGCCAGCGGCAGGCCGCGGCTCTCCGGGTTCCAGTGCAGGTCGGGGGTCGTCGGGAACAGCCGCCGGTGGGCCAGCACCGCGTAGGTATCGGTCATGCCCGCGATGTAGTCGGCGATGCGGCGGCGGGTCCGCCCCTCCCCGGCCCCGGCGAGGTCCGCGCTCCACTCCTCGGGCATGCGCGCGGGATCCTCCGCGAAGGCCGAGAACAGGTCGACGACGATCTCGGCCGCGTGCGCCCGCACCGCCATCACGCCCGGGTGCCGGTACATGCGGGCGTACAGGAAGGTCTTGATCTGCGCGTCCGCCTCGGCGATCGCCGCCGAGAAGGCGATGACGGGCGCGCCGGCATCCCGGATCGCCTCGACGCTGCCCGGCGCCAGCGCTGCGATCCGCCGTCCGCTCTCGGCGATCACGTCCTCGACGAAGCGCGTGATGACGCGGCGCGCGAGCTCGTGCACGCGCCGCGCGCTCTCGAGCCCCGGGTAGAGGTCCTCGATCTCCTCGAGCAGCCCGCGCAGGAACGGCACCTCCGCGAGGTCGGCGAGGTCGAACAGGCCGGCGCGCAGCCCGTCGTCGAGGTCGTGGGAATCGTAGGCGATGTCGTCGGCGAGCGCGGCGGCCTGCGCCTCCGGCCCGGCGAAGCGCGCGAGGTCGAGGCCGTTCGCCGCGTCGTATTCGAGGATCGCGGCCGGGATGCCGCCGGCCGCGTAGCGCGGGGCCGGGCGGCCGTCGGGCCCGAGCAGGGGGCCGTTGTGCTTGACGAGGCCCTCCAGCGTCTCCCAGGCGAGGTTGAGCCCGTCGAAGGCCGCGTAGCGCCGCTCCAGCCGGGTCACGATGCGCAGCGCCTGGGCGTTGTGATCGAAGCCGCCGTGCTCGGCCATGCAGGAATCGAGGGCGTCCTCGCCCGTATGCCCGAAGCAGGTGTGGCCGAGGTCGTGCGAGAGGGCGAGCGCTTCCGCCAGATCCTCGTCGAGGCCGAGCGCCCGGGCCAGGGCGCGCGCGATCTGGCTGACCTCCAGCGTGTGGGTGAGGCGGGTGCGGTAATGGTCGCCCTCGTGGTGCACGAAGACCTGGGTCTTGTGCTTGAGGCGCCGGAAGGCGGTGGAGTGGATGATGCGGTCGCGGTCGCGCTGGAAGTCGCTGCGGGTCGGCGAGCCGGGCTCCGGGATCAGGCGCCCGCGGGTCGCGGCCGGGTCCGTGGCGTAGGGCGCGCGCCAGCGCTCACCGTTCTGCCGCAAGGCCGCTCCTCTCCGTACCGGGCGCCCCGCATCCGGGCCGCGTTGCGGCGGCGGGGCCTTGTCCATATCTTGTGACCGGGAGCGCGTCTGGCAATCGCGAAAACGCCGCGGGGTTGGTTTGGCCCCAGGCTTGTCGCGGGCGGGCGCCCCTTGTGAGACGGGTCCGAGAGACGGGATCGTTGCGAGAGATGGCCGAGATCACCCTGACGCCCCGCGCCGCCAAGCGCATCAACGAGATCATGGGCGCCGAGCCGCCCGGCTCCTCGCTCCGCATCAGCGTGAACGGCGGCGGCTGCTCGGGCTTCTCCTACGCCTTCGACGTGGCGCAGGGCCGCGAGCCCGACGACGTCGCCGTCGAGCGCGACGGCGCCACCGTCCTGGTCGACGCGGTCTCGCTCGAATACATGGCCGGCTCGACGATCGATTTCGTCAACGACCTGATCGGCCAATCCTTCAAGATCGAGAATCCGCAGGCCACCGCCTCCTGCGGCTGCGGCACCTCGTTCTCGCTCTGACGAGGCCCGGCTCCGGGCTCGCCGCGCGGACCGTTGCTCCCGGATGACAGACACCTGCCCGTGCCGACGCGCGGCGCCGGGGCCCGATTGCCTCGCCGCGGAAACTGCGGCACGGATGCGGGCCGTGCGTTCCGATTTGAGACCAGCGCCCCCGTCAGCGATCCGGACAAGCTCATGACCCATCCGAAGCGCCGCGCCCGATTCGCGCGGGCGGCACTGGCCTCCGTCTGTGCGCTCGCCCTCCTGTCCGGCGCCGGGCTCGTGGCCTCGCCCCGCGCGGGGCTCGCGCAGGAGGCCGCCTCCGCCGTCCAGGACGTGACGCTGCAGGATCTCGCCCTGCCCTTCGGCGCGACGGTGCTGCGGGCACCCCGGATCACTGTGAGCGGCACCCGCCTCTCGAAGGACGATCTCCTGGCGATTCTGAGGCCGGATTCGGCCGAGCCCTGGGCGCAGCGCCTCGCCCGGCTCGACGCCGCGAGCCTCACCATCCCGGAGCTGCGCTCGGAGCATGCCGGGCCAGGGCCCTCGCGCCAGTCCGTCGTCTACCGCGACGTCACCGCCCGCGACGTGCGGGCGGGCCGCGCCGCCGAACTCACCGCGACGGGCGCCGCCGTCACGGTCGCGGGCGGTTCCGAGACGGGCTCGGGCACCTACGGCCCGATCGCCGCGACCGATCTCGATCTCGCCGCGCTCGCCCGCCTCTACGCGGTGCCGGGCGACGGCAAGGGGCCGGTGCAGAAGGTCTACGCGACGGTCTCGATCGCGGACGTGGTCTATACCGACGACCGCGGCACCACGGTGAAGCTTGCCCGCATCGAGGGCCGCGACCTCGGCGGCCGGCAGATCCCGGGCGGCTGGAACGGCGCCCTCGAGGCCTTCTCGGGCGTCGATCCCGACGGGGCGAGCCCGGCCGAGCGCGCCCGGATCACGGGCGCGGCCGCCGATCTCGTCGAGGCGGTCTCGGTGGGCGGGCTCGAGGCGCGGGGTCTCAGCCTGAGCGAGACCCGGGCGAAGGAACCCCTGCTGATCGAGGTCGGCCGGATGGCCTTCGCCAATCCCGCCGGCGGAGCCGCGGAGGCCGGGCTGAGCCTCGAGGACATCGCCTTCGCGCAAGGAGGCGTGCGCTCGCGGGTCGGGAGGGTCTCGCTCACGGGCTTCTCGCTCGCCCCCACGGTCGCGACCCTGCGCCGGCTCTCGGCGGCCGAGGGCAAGTCGGCTGATGGCAAGTCGGTTGAGGGCAAGTCGGTTGATGGCAAGTCGGTTGAGGGCAAGCCGGGTGACTCCCGGCCCACCGACGACGCGCTGCGCCGGCTGACGCCGGTCATCGGCACGCTCGCCCTGCAGGATATCAGCCTCGAATTGCCGCCCGCCGACATCGCCGCCGCGAAGGGTGCGGCCAAGGAGGCGGGGCCGGACTCGGCGGCCGATCCGCTCGGCCCCTCCGCGCGGCGCGGCGCGGCGGGCGCCCCGAAGGCCGGGCCGAATGGCCCGAAGCCGATGGCCGCCGCACCGGCCTCCGTCCGCGTGGCCCTGCGCAACGCGGCGGTCACCTTCGGTCCGCCGCGCGACGGCGTGCCGACCGCGAGCCGCATCAGCCTCACGGGCCTGACGCTGCCGGCCTCGACGGTCGCGGGCGTGCCGGGCCTCGGCTCGCTCGCGGCCTACGGTTACCAGGATCTCGACCTGAACGTCGTCGCCGACACGGCCTGGGACGAGGCCAAGCGCGAGCTCGCCCTGAAGGAGGTCTCGGTCTCAGGCAAGGACATGGGCACCCTTCGGCTCGCCGGGACGCTCGGCGGCATCAGCCCCGAGATGTTCGATCCCGACGCCGCGGTCTCGGGCCTGGCGATGCTGTCGGCGACCGCCAAGGCCGTCGACCTCACCATCGAGAATACCGGCCTGTTCGAGCGCTTCATCGCGGCCCAGTCGAAGGTGCTGAGCCTCAAGCCGGACGAGCTGCGCCAGGAATACGTCACGGCGAGCGTGCTCGGCGTGCCGGTGATCCTCGGCAACTCGCCGGCCGCCAGGGCGATCGGCGCCGCGATGGGCCAGTTCGTGGCGAAGCCGGGCCGCCTCTCGGTGAGTGCCCGGGCGAAGGATGCCGCGGGGCTCGGCGTGGCCGATCTCAGCACCGCCGCCTCTCCCGGCGCCGTTCTCGACAAGCTCGAGGTCGACGCCAGGGCGAATTGAGGCGTCTCCGCGGCCCCGTCCGGGACGGGCTTCGGGCGCGAAGCGCGGCTCCGATCGCGCGTCGAGCCTTTGGCCGCATGGCCTCGTGCCGCTCCGGCGGACGATGCCCTCAACCGGCTCTAATCCGCGATCACGCCGGGGAAGCGGCCCGCGAGGTCGCGCCGCGTCGCCTCGGCCCAGCTTCGGTTTCGCTGGCCGCGGGGCAGGCTCAGCGGCACCGCGCCGACGAGGCTCGCCGGGCGGGGCGAGAGCAGGAGCAGCCGGTCGGCGATCTCGATCGCCTCGGCGACGTTGTGGGTCACCATCAGGACGCTCATGCCGAGCCGGTCCACGGTCTCGACCACGAGGCCGCGCAGGGAGGCCGCGGCGGCGTCGTCGAGGGAGACGAAGGGCTCGTCGAGGACGAGGAGGCGCGGATCGTCCGCGAGCGCGCGGGCGAGCGCCACCCGGCGCTGCATGCCGAGCGACAGGGCGCCCGGGTAGCGCCCGCGCCAGGGCGTCAGCCCGAGGGGCTCGAACAGAGCGTCGAGGTCGCGCCCGCGCCGCTCGCGGGGCAGCGCGAGGCGGACGTTCTGCTCCACCGTCCGCCAGGGCAGCAGCCGCGGATCCTGGAAGACCATGCCGATGCCGGAGCCGGCCTCGCGCGGGTCCGGCTCGACGGCGCCCTCGTAGTCGCGGTCGAGGCCGAGCAGGATGCGCAGGGTCGTGGTCTTGCCGGCGCCGGAGGGGCCGATCAGGCAGACGACCTCGCCCGGCGCGACGGCGAAGTCGAGGCCGCGCACCGCCTCCACGGGCTCGCTGCGCGCCGAGCGATAGACCTTGCGCGCCACGCGAACGCGCAGCACCGCCCCCGTCGCGGCGATTCCGTCAGCGCCAGCGTCGGACATGCGCATCGATGGGCTGCAGGACCAGGGTGTCGATGGCGAGCATCACCGTCATGAAGACGAGGCTGTAGCCGATGACCGCCGTGACGTCGAAGAGCTGGAAATAGTAGTTGATCGCGAAGCCCACACCGTTCGGCCGGCCGATCAGCTCGACCACCAGCACGATCTTCCAGGCGAGCGAGATGCCTGAGCGCGCCGCCGCCACCGCGAAGGGCTGGAGCTGGGGCACGAGTACGTGGGCGATCCAGGTGCGCCGGTCGAACCGGTAGGTGCGGGACATCTCTTCGAGCCCCGGATCGAGGCCGCGCGCGCCCTCCCGCATGATCACCGCGACGTTCGGCAGCTTGTTGAGCGCCACCGCGACGATCGCCGCGGTCTCGGTGAGGCCGAGCCAGACATAGGCCAGCACCGTGATGACGAGGGCGGGGGTGTTCAGGACCACGAGGAGCGGCGTGTCTAGGGTGCGGTCGGCGAGCCGGGAGCGCCCGAGCAGCACGCCGAGCAGCATGCCGAGGCTCATGGCGATCACGAAGGAGACGGCCACGCGGGCGAGCGTCACGCCGACGTTGAACAGCATGCCGCCGGTCTCGACTTCCCGCAGCACGAAGGCCGCGACCGCGCTCGGCGCCGGCAGCGTCCGGGTGTCGGCGAGCGTGGCCGCGAGCTGCCAGAGCACGAGCAGGACGAGCAGGGAGGCGAGGCGCGCGGCGACGGCCATGCTAGCGGACGGGCCCCGGATGCGGGCCGGGCGCGCATGTGCCTTCCCGTTGCCAGGCGACCGTCCTCTCGTCACCCATTGCGGGGATCGTCGAGGTAGAGGTCCGCCGGCAGGACCTTGCCGTCGCCGACGAGGCGCTCGCCGCCGAGCCTGGCGAGCGTCGCGTAGATGGTCTCGGCGTCGCCCCGCTCGACCGCGATGGACCGGCGCGGGATGCCCGCCAGGAAGTTGCGCTTGAGCGCCTCGAAGGTCGCGTCGTCCTCCGCCGCCATCAGGGGACGCACCACGGCCCAGGCCTCGGCATCGGTGGCCAGGATCTCCTTCGCGGCGGCCGAGGCGCGGGCGAAGCCCTCCACGGCCGCGGCCTTGCCCCGGACCGCCCCGGCCTCGAACAGGTAGCCGATCAGCGCGATCGGCCCCTTGGCGCCGAAGGCCCGCATGATGTCGTCCGCGCTGATCAGGCGGCGATAGCCCTTGGCCTCGAGGCGGGCGCAGTAGGTCCAGTAGAGAAGCGCCGCATCGAGCTCGCGGGATTCGAGCTTCTGCATCAGGAGCGGCGGCGCCCCGAACGCGAGCCGGGCGGCCGCCTCGAGGTCGAGGTTGTCCGTCTCCCGCGCCTGGGCGCGCAGCAGGATCCAGTTCTTGTCGAGGGCGCCGCCCGCGACGCCGAGGCGCCTGCCGGCGAGGTCGCCGAGGCTCCTGATCGGACTGTCGGGGGGCACCATCAGGGCGCCCTCGGTGGTCGAGTAGGGCACGAACTTGACTGCACGGCCCTCGTTGCGCAGGCGCGCCGCCCAGATCAGGTCACCCACGATCGTGTCGAGCTGCTGGCCCTGGAAGGCGATGCGGGCGGCGTCGTTGCCGGCGAGCTTGACGGTCTCGAGTGTGAAGCCGTTCGCTGCGTCGAGTCCGCGCGCCTTGATCACGGCCGCCTCCCAGGAGGCCGTGCCGAAGGGAAGGACGCCGATCCGGATGGTCTCCCCCGCCGCGCGGGCCGGCCCGCCGCGGATCGCCGGCAGGGGCCAGAGCGCCGCCGTCGCGAGCAATGCGCGCCGTGACAGCATGGCGCCTCCTCCCCGAGCTTTCTGCGACCGTCCGAGGGTTCCCGACGGGAGGACCCGTGAGACCACGGCGATCCCGATTGCGAAAGTCCTTACGGTGTCGCGCCCCGGCCGTCCACAGGCCGGGCCATGTGCTTTTGGCCGAGTGCCGGCGCGGGAAGCCCTGAGGCACCAGACCCTTGGCGCCAAACCCTTGGCGCCAAACCCTTGCGCCCGCAGGGCGGGAGGCGCAGGCTCGCGCAGTCCCGATCAGGGTGGAGGGTGCGATGAGCGAGCGGCGCGAGGGTGTCCTTGACGAGGACGTGATCGTCGAGCGGTTGAAGGCGGAGCTGCCCCGCTGGCGCTACGAGGACGGCTGGATCCGCCGGACCTACAAGACCGCGAGCTGGAAGGGCACGCTCATGGTGATCAACACCGTCGGCCATCTCGCCGAGGCGGCCTGGCACCACCCGGATATCACCGCCTCCTACGCCTGGGTCGAGGTGCGGCTGATGAACCACGCCGCCAAGGGCGTGACCGAGAAGGACTTCGCGCTGGCCCGGAAGATCGAGGAGGTGGTCGACTGGCAGCCCGGCACGGAGGGCGGAGCCCTGGAGGGCACGCCCACGGACCCGCGCTTCGCCTACATCAAGCACGACCGCTGAGGGCTCAGCCCGGCCGCTTCACGCGGCGGCACTCGGTCTTGAGGTAGGTCGTCCTGCCGACATCCTCGCGCAAGTCGGTGCGGGCGATGATCTCCTGCCAGCCGCTGGAGCAGCCGAGCTCGTTGTCGACCCGGACCTTCCGCACCTCAATGGCCTTGTCGTCGGTGCAGGATTCGGTCGGGATCGCGCTGGCGCAGACCAGCACGACGGCGATGAAGCTGTTCATGAGGGGCGTCTCTCCCGGGGCGTCGCGATCATGATGGGGCGGGCGCGCCCGCCGCCAAGCCGGCAGCCAAGCCGGCAGCCCTGCCGCCAAGCCGGCAGCCGGATCCGGGGCGCGCCCTCACGCCACCGTTACGACGCGGTCGGGGGCGTAGTTTCGGTCCTCGACCGGGTTCGCCACCCAGCGGCAGCGGCCGACCCGGAGATCGTGCCCGGCATGGAAGTGGCCCGAGACCCAGAGCGCGGGTCGCTCGGCGTCGGGCAGATCCTCGAGCAGCGTCGTGGCGTAGAAGGCCGGCACCCACCAGGGCACGCCGGGAGCGTCCCGGTAGGCGTCCGCCGCGCGCGGGCTTGCCGGATGATGCGTCACCGCGACCGTCGGACCGTCATGGGGCTCGGCGAGCGCCGCGATCAGCCCCGCCCGCTCGGCCGCGTGCGCCGCCATGGCGTCGGCGGGTTGCCAGGGCGTCCCGTCCGCCTTGCGGATCGAGCCGCGGTACTCGCGCGAGCCCGTGACGGGGTCGGTCATGCGGGCGGCCGCGTAGGCGACCGGATCGGCGGGCCGGTCCGGCGTCTCGGGCGCGAGCCAGCGGCCGGCGAGCGACCAGTCGCTCCACAGCGTCGTGCCGACGAAGCGCACGCCCCCGATCACGGTCGAGGCCCCGCGCTGCAGCAGGTGGATGGGCGCTCCCGCCCCGGCCTCGTTGAGGCGGGCGACCTCGCGCTCCAGCGCCGCGACCAGCTCCGGCGCGGTGCGGGGATCCCCGGTCGGCGCGTAGTGCTCGTGGTTGCCCGGCACGAGCACGATCGGCCTGCCGCCCGCGATGTCGCGCAGCGCCGCGAGCCCGCTCTCCGGCCGCCCCTCGTGCAGGTCGCCCGCGCAGACCAGCACGTCGAAGGGCTCGCTCGGGCGCGGGATCAGGTCGGCCCGGCGGCGCTCCAGGTGGAGGTCCGAGATCGGGAAGAGGCGCATCGTGTCGGTCATCCGCTGGGTTCAGGCCCCCGCCGTCTCGGCGCCGGCGCTCGCGGCGCGCCGCTCGGCGCGGGCGGCCTTGAGGATGTCGTGGGCGGAATCCGCGTTCAGGAGCGCGATGCCGGCCGCCGCCACGAGGTCCGGCCAGGCGGAGGGATAAAGGGCGGTGACGAGGCCCGCCGCGATGACCGCGAGGTTGGCGAAGGCGTCGTTGCGCGCCGAGAGGTAGGCGGCCCGGGTCAGGCTGCCCGCTCCGTGGCGGTGGCGGGCGAGCATGAGCGCGCAGGCGAGGTTGACCGCGAGCGCCCCGAGGCCCGTGAGCGCGAGCGGCACCGGCGCCGGCGGGACGAGGTCCGAGACCTTCTCGTAGGCCGCGTAGGCGGTGGCGATGGCCGGCACGAGCAGGATCCCGGCCATCGCGGTGCCGAGGCGGGCCCGGTTGCGCAGGCTCCAGCCGAGACCCGCGAAGATCAGCAGATTGATCGCCGCGTCCTCCAGGAAGTCGAGGCTGTCGGCGATGAGCGCCACCGAGCCGATCCCGAGCGCGACCGCGATCTCGATCCCGAAATAGGCCAGGTTGAGCCCCGCCACGCGGGCGACGACGGGGCGGAGGCCGGGGGACGGGGCGGGATGCGGCACGAGCGGGCAGATCTCGGGAGCACGACGGGGCTGCGCCTCATCGCGCATGGACGCCCCGCCTGTCGAGCCGGAAATGGGCGGGGTGAAATTTCCCCGAGCCCCAGGCTGGATTCGGGGCCGCGCCTGTGCGAGGCGGGGCGCGACCTGCGCTGTCACGGCGCGATGTCGCCGAGAGTCGGTAAGAGTCGCCGAGAGCCGCGAAGAAACGGGGAGGCCGTCGATGTTGCCTGAGCTGCGCGTTCTGTATTTCGAGGACTTGGAGGTCGGGCTTTCGGAGACGCTGACCAAGGTCATCGCCTCCTCGGACGTGGTGGGCTTCGCCGAGATCACGGGCGACCGCAACCCGATCCACCTCTCCGAGCACTTCGCGGCGCGCACGCCCTTCGGCACCCGCATCGCCCACGGCCTGTACACGGCGGGCCTGATCTCGGCGGTGCTCGGCACGCGCCTGCCGGGGCCGGGCGCCGTCTACATCAGCCAGACCCTGAACTTCCGCGCGCCGGTGCGCATCGGCGACACCGTCGAGGTCACCGTGACGGTGGCCGAGCTCGTGCCGGAGCGTCGCCGGGCGCGGCTCACCTGCACCTGCTCGGTGGCCGGCGAGGTGGTGCTCGACGGCGAGGCCCTCGTGAAGGTGCCGAAGAAGGAGGAGGCCGATCCTCTCGCCATACGCATGGGCGGCCGCCCCACGGCGTGACGCGGTTGTCACCCGGGCGGCATCGCCGGGCCCGTGACACCGGCGACCCGCCCCGCGTCTCGCCCGAGGTCGACCGGCGCGTGAGCCGGCGCCGTGGTTGAGGCCATCCCCCTCGACGATCCCGAGGATCCGCGCCTCGCCCCCTACGCGGCGATGCGGGAGCGGGATCTCGTCGGGCGCGCGGGCCGCTTCATCGTCGAGGGCGAGGTGACGCTGCGGCTGCTGCTCTCGGGGCGGGCGCGGTTCTCGGCCGAATCGATCCTCATCGCGCCCGAGCGCCTGCCCGGGCTTGCCGACGCCCTCGCGGCCCAGGCCGCGCGGCTCGCCGAGCCGCCGCCGGTCTACCTGGCCGGCAAGCGCGTGATGAGCGCGGTGGCGGGCTTCCCGATCCACCGCGGCGTGCTCGCGATCGGTCTGCGCGGGCCGGAGCCTGCCGCCGGATCCCTGGTGCCGCGCTCCCCAGCCCCCGCGCTCGTGCTGGGGCTCGCGGGGCTCACGAACCACGACAATGTCGGCGGCCTGTTCCGCAACGCCGCCGCCTTCGGGGCCGATGCGGTGCTCCTCGACGCGGCGACCTGCGATCCGCTCTACCGCAAGGCGATCCGCGTCTCGGCGGGCGCCGCGCTGATCACGCCCTTCGCGCGCCTCGCGCCTGGCGCGGACTGGCTCGCTCTGGCCGGGCGGCTCGGCCTCGTGCCGCTGGCGCTCTCGCCCGGCGGTGCCGAGGAGCTGACGGACCTGCCCGCCCTGCCCCGCGCGCTGCTCCTCCTCGGCAGCGAGGGGCCTGGCCTGCCGGCCCCCCTGATGGCGCGGGCGCGGACGCTGCGCATCGCGATGGCGCCGGGCTTCGATTCCCTCAACGTCGCCACGGCCGGCGCGATCGCGCTGCATCACCTTGTCCAGGCAACGCGACACGTACGCGCGACAATGAGTGGCAATTGCCGACGCGAGCCGCCGAACTAGCTTGACCGTAGACGGGTCCGCGCGGTGTCCGGCAGGTCACGGCCGTTCGCACACCGCGGGCCGAGGAGCGCTCGCAACGGGAGTCATCGGCGTTGCTTCAGTCACGGGACGGCCTGCGCATCCTGTCCGGACGCCGGGTCATCATCGTCGGTGCCGGTCCCGGCGGCCTGGCGATGGCGCTGCTTCTCGCCCGGGCCGGCCTCCACGTCACGATCTTCGAGAAGGACGAGGCGGTCGGCGGCCGCACCAAGACCGTCGAGGCTCCGGGCGGCTACCGCTTCGATATCGGCCCGACCTTCTTCCTCTATCCGCAGATCCTCGCCGACATCTTCGCCGCCTGCGGCGAGCGCCTGGAGGACCATGTCCACCTGGAGCGCCTCGACCCGCAATACCACCTCGTCTTCGAGGGCGAGGACGGGATCTCCGGCGAGATCCGCGCCACCGCCGACATGGATCGGCTCGAGGCCGAGATCGCCAGCATCGCGCCGGAGGACGCACGCCACGTGCGGCGCTTCTTCGCCGACAACCGGGTGAAGCTGAAGTTCTTCAAGCCGGTGCTGGAGCAGGCCTTCCATCGCGTCCGCAGCATGGCCTCGCCCGCCATGCTGACCGCGCTGCCCTACCTGCATCCCGGCCGCAGCGTCGACCGCGATCTCCGGCGCTACTTCGCCGATCCGCGCGTGCGCCTCGCCTTCGCATTCCAGACCAAGTATCTCGGGATGTCGCCCTTCCGCTGCCCGAGCCTGTTCACGATCCTGTCGTTCCTCGAATACGAGCACGGGGTCTACCACCCGGTCGGGGGCTGCGGCGCGGTCTCGGAGGCGATGGCGGCGCTCGCCCGGCGCATGGGCGTCGACATCCGTCTCGGCCAGGGCGTCGACCTGGTCACCTTCGCGGGCAGGCGGGCGAGCGGCGTCGTCGCCGGCTCGGAGCATCTCCACGCCGACGCCGTGGTGATCAACGGTGACTTCGCGAAGGTCATCCAGGACCTCGTGCCGCAGGCCCGCCGGCCGCGCTGGCGCGACGCCAAGATCGGCAAGGCGCGCCTCTCCTGCTCGACCTTCATGATGTATCTCGGCCTGGAGGGGAGAATGCCCGATCGCCTCGGGCACCACACGATTCTCCTGTCGAGGGACTACGCGCGCAACATCCGCGAGATCACCGACGGCACCCTGCCGATGGAGCCCTCCCTCTACGTGCAGCATGCCGGCTACACCGACGGCGGCATGGCGCCGCCCGGCCACACCGCCCTCTACGTGCTGGTGCCGGTGCCGAACCTGAAGGCCGGGATCGACTGGTCGGAGATCCGGCCCCGCTACCGCGCCCTCGTGCTGGAGCGCCTGAGGCTTCTGGGCCTCGACGGGTTGGAGGACCGCATCCGCTACGAGCGCATCGTCGATCCGACCGAGTGGCGGGACGCGTTCTCGGTGCACGAGGGTGCCACCTTCAACCTCGCCCACGACCTGATGCAGATGCTGTATTTCCGGCCCCACAACCGGTTCGGGCCGGGGCTCTACCTCGTGGGCGGCGGCACGCATCCGGGCTCGGGGCTGCCGGTGATCTACGAGGGCGCGCGCATCTCGGCCCGGCTCCTGCTGGAGGAACTCGCCGGCGCGCGGGTGCCGGCCGCGGCGGTCGGCCTGCCGGAGACCGCCCCTCTGACAGCTGGCGGCGAGGCCTCGTGAGGCGCCGCGCCCTCTGCCTCGCCGCGCTCCTGCACGGCGCCGGGGCGGCCTCCGCCGCGACCGTGGAGGTCGAGGTGGAGGGCATCGAGCCGGCGTCCGGCTCCGTCTACGTGGCGCTCTGCCAGGGCGGCCTCTCGGAGGCGAATTGCAGGGATGGGCAGGACCAGCCGGCGAGCGGGCCCCGCCGCCGCTTCGTCTTCGAGGGCGTCGCGCCGGGGCCCTACGCGGTGGCGGCCTTCCAGGACGTCAACGGCAACCGCCGCCTCGACCGGACCGGACTCGGCCTGCCGCTCGAGCCCTACGGCTTCTCGGGCGAGGCCGGGCGCACGGGGCGACCGGACTTCGCCCGCGCCGCCTTCGCCCTGCGCGAGCCCGGGATCGCGGTCCGGGTGCGCCTCGCCCGCGCCCTGGGCCAGCGCTGAGGGCCGGGCCCGTGACGGATCCCGCCCGGCAGGTGCCGCTCGTCGAGGCGCCGCTGGTGGAGGTGGCGGGGGCCGCCCTCGCCTATCGCGGTCGGCCCGTTCTCAACGGGATCGACCTGAGCCTCCGGGCCGGCCGGATTCTGGCTCTGCTCGGCCCGAACGGCGCGGGCAAGACCTCGCTGATGCGCCTCGTGGCGGGGCGCCTGCCACCCGATGCCGGCCGGGTTCGCGTGGCCGGGGCCGACCCGTCCCGCACGCCTGCCGCCCGCCGCGCCATCGGCTGGGTGCCCCAGGAGATCGCCCTCTATCCCCGCCTCACCGTGGCGGAGAATCTCGGCGTCTTCGCCGCGCTCGCGGGGATCGGGCGCCGCGCGCGTCCGGCCGCCGTCGCGAGCGCGCTGACGCTGACCGACCTCGCCGCGGTGGCGAACCGGCCCGTCGGCCTGCTCTCCGGCGGCTACCAGCGCCGCGTCAACATCGCCGCGAGCCTGATGGGGCGCCCGCGCCTCGTGCTCCTCGACGAGCCGACGCAGGGCGTCGACCTCGCCGCGCGCGCGGCGATCCACGCGGTGCTCGGGCGGCTCCGGGCGGAGGGCGCCGCCATCCTGATCGCGACACACGATTTCGCCGAGGCCGAGCACCTCGCCGACCGCGTCGCCTTCATGGGCGCGGGACGGATCGTGCGCGAGGGCGACCTCGCGGATCTCCTGGCCCGGATCCGGGCCGGCGTGCCCGAGCACGAGATCGCCCTCGCCGTTCCGCCGAACCGCGCCGCCGAGGGCGCGCTGCGCCGGGCCGGCTTCGACCCGGTCGGCGCCGGCCTGACCTGGCGCGTGACGGGGCACGGCGGCCTCGACCTCGACGGGGCCGCGCTCCTCGCAGCCCTCCGGCAGCAGGGGGTGCCGGTGAGCGAGGTGCGGGTGCGGGCGCCGGGGCTGGAGGCGCTCTACCGCGATGCCCTCGAGGTCCGGGATCCGGCTCCCGAGAGCGGGCCGCCCCCGGCCCTAAGAGCCGCCCGATGATCGGCGCCGCCTTCCGGGTGATGCTGCTGAGCCTGCTGCGCGACCGCGCGGCCCTCGTCATGGCGTTCGTGCTTCCGACCGTGATCTTCGCGATCTTCGCCGCCATCTTCTCGGGCGCCATCGGCGACCGCGTCCGCATCCATCTCGGGCTCGCCGACCTCGCCCGGACCGCGACGACGGAACGGCTCGCCGCCGCGCTCGAGGCCGACCCGTCCCTGCGCGTCTCGCGCCTCCGCGCGGCGCGCCTGCCGGACGCGGTCTCCTCCGTGCGCCGCGGCGATGTCGACGTGGCCCTCGTCCTGCGCGGCGACCTCGCGGCGGCGCCGGCCGGCGACCGGCCCGCCCCCGCCGAGCAGCCCGTGGTGCTCGTCGAGAGCCCGTCGAAGGCGCTCGCCACGCCGATCGCCCTCGGCCAGCTCCAGCGCGTGCTCAACGAGGCCCTGCCCGACGTGGTGCTGTCGCGGGTGGTCGCGGATGTCGAGCGCACCGGCAAGATCGGACCGGACGAGCGCCGGTTCCTCGACGAGGCCTTCGCCGAGCAGCGGGCCCGGAAGGAGCCGTTCTCCTTCGCCAGCCTGGTGGAGCGGGTGAGCACCGCCTCGGGGCAGGCCAACGAGCGGATCGCCTATTACGCCGGTGCCATCACGGCGGTGTTCCTGCTGTTCGCCGCCATGCAGGGAGCGATGTCCCTTGTCGAGGAGCGGCAATCGGGCCTCGCCGACCGCCTGATGGCGGGGCCCGGGGGGCTTGCCGTGATCGTGCTCGGCAAGTTCCTCTTCCTGACGCTTCAGGGCCTCCTCCAGGCCGGCCTCATCTTCGCGGCGGCCGCCCTCCTGTACGGCGTCGAGATCAGGGCGCACTGGCCGGCCTGGCTCGCCACCTCGCTCCTCGTCTCCGCCATGGCGGCGGGCGTGGCGCTCGCGGCCTGCGCCGCCGCCGCGACGCGACAGCAGGCCCATCTCGCCTCGACCTTCGGCGTGCTCCTGCTCTCGGCCGTCGGCGGC
Source organism: Methylobacterium nigriterrae (assembly GCF_037106235.1). Lineage (NCBI taxonomy): Bacteria > Pseudomonadati > Pseudomonadota > Alphaproteobacteria > Hyphomicrobiales > Methylobacteriaceae > Methylobacterium > Methylobacterium nigriterrae. The sequence continues at coordinate 26,171 of NZ_JBAWTG010000034.1, forward strand.
AGCATGGTGCCGCGCTTCCTGATGCCGCCCTGGCTGCAGGAGGCGGGCTGGCTCACACCGAATGCCTGGGCGATCGAGGCCTACCAGGAAGCGCTCGGCGAGGGCTGGCGCGCCGCGCTCGTCCCCTGGGGCGTGCTGGCTGGCGCGGCCGTCGCCGGGCTCGCGCTCGCGCTCGCGCTCGTGGCGCGACCGGGCCCCGGCCACGCGTGAGCGCGCCGCATTGCTGAGTTGTTCCGGCTCCCGGAAACTTCGCAATGAGCAGTGGTTCGTGGAATCTCGTTAACGATGCGGTGCGTTGGGCGCGCTCTGCCCGCATTGTCACGCAATGAAATAAGCTGTCTGAAACATTTTTGTCCTGTCCTGGCGTCACGGCCGAACGTGCCGATCAGGCAGCGAACCATGACCTTCTCTCGCGACGAGCGCGGCGGCATCGCGGTGATCCTCGCCATCGCCCTGCCCGTCATCCTGGTGGGGATCGGCGGATCGATCGAGACCTCGCGCGCCATCGCCTATCGCCAGCGCCTCTCCAGCGCGGTAGAGCTCGCCTGCACGCAGGCCCAGGCCTACGTGAACGCGCACAAGCCCCAGGACGTGAAGGCCGGCGACCTCCTGAAGACCTATCCGACCGAGGTCCGCGACATCGGAAACCGCAACCTCGCTGCCAAGGACCTCAGCGCATCCGCGACCATCACGGCGACGAATCCCAACGACATCAACGTTCACGTGGATGGGACCGGGCGCCTGACCCTCGCCTTCGGCCGCATCCTGAACAAGTCGGACATGGCCTTTACCGACAGCCGGGACTGCGCGGTCAAGTCGACCGTGGTGGCGCTCACCGAGAGCACCAGCGCGCCGCAACTGCTCATCTCGGAATCCTTCGAGCGGCCGAGCCACAGCGTGAACTACAACAGCTGGGACGTGCTCGGCGGACCGAAGAACGGCAACAGCTGGAACGGCTGGACGACGCAGAACGCCGGCATCGAGATCAACGGCCTGCGCGAGCTCGCCAGCAACTCGATCCGCTTCGGCGACTTCTTCGCCGAGCTCGACAGCGACTGCAACACGGCCGCGAACCGCGGCGTCACGGGCTGCCACTCGAACTCGGCGATGTCCCGCTATCTCGACCTGACGCCCGGCACCTATCAGATCCGCTACTGGTACATCGCCCGCCAGCGCGATACCGCCCGGCCCGGGCAGGTGATCTGCGGCTCGAAGGACAGCGACGTGTCCTGGTACACCAAGGACGGCCAGACGAACCGCATCGAGCTCTTCGTCGAGAAGAAGGGCAGCTACACCTTCGACTACGCGAACATGGTCGACGTCTGCGTCCAGGCCGATGCCTGGACCGAGCGGGTGATCAACTTCACGGTCAAGAACAGCTCGGAATACCGGATCACGTGGCGCGCGGCGGGCCGGGAGGACACCTATGGCGGCCTGATCGACTACCTGCGCATCTGCCGCAATTCCTGTCCGAACTGAGGCCCGGATCCGATGCGCCGCCTCCGCCCGCCGAGGATCCTGGCCTGCGAGCGCGGCGCCGTGGCCGTGGAGATGGCGCTGCTCGCCTGGCCGATGATCGGGCTCGTCGTCGGAATCCTGCAGCTCGTCATCGTCCAGTACACGCAGGTCCAGCTGTCGAATGCCCTGTACGATTCGGCCTCGAGCCCCGAGGCCGAACTCATCCTCGGCAGCGCCACGGCCTACAAGGCGAAGGTCTGCGGCAAGATCATCATCATGCCCTCCGCGACCTGCAATGCCCGGCTCCTCGTGGAGCTGATGAAGCTGTCGGACGCGCCGACCGCGGCGACGGCGGTCGCCGGCACCACCTTCGATCCCGGCTCCGCCAACGACGCGCTGCTGCTGCGGGCCTCGGTCCCGACCCTGCAATTCCTGCCCCTGCTCCCGAGCATCACGGCCAGGGCCTCGGTGGTCTTCAGGCGGTGAGGCGGCCCGTGCAACCCGATCTCCCCGCACTCCCGTCCGCGCGTCGCGGCTTGGCGGCCGACCGCCGCGGCGGCGTCGCCGTCGAGTTCGCGATCGTCGCCACGATCCTGATCGCGATCCTGGCCGGCCTCGTCGACCTCGTCACGATCTCGTCGATCAACCGCGACATCGAGCGGTCCTCGACCCAGATCGCCGCCCTGCTGACGAGCTGCACGCGCTCCTCCGACCAGAGCTGCCTGACCAACACCATCAACCTGTACTTGAACCGCGAGGCGAACGTGCTGGTTCGCTACGATCCGAACAAGGTACGAGTCAGCATCGCGCAGATCAGCGAAGCGAGCGGCGCCCTTCGGATCTGTGCCGGAAACATGACCTACCTCGATTCCGATGTCTCGGCGAGCGCCCTCAACCTGCTCGGCGACAAGGACAACGCCATCGTGGTGCTGATCCAGATCGACTACACGGCCCTGTTTCAGTCAATCACCCGCGCCTTCACCGGCTCGGCGGTCTCGTCCCTGCGCGGCTGGACGACGGCGGTCCAGTCGAGCGGATCGAACGTCTGCTGAGCACGGGCCGGCGCGACCCGTTAGCGCGTTGACCGCGCGGATCGAGCTTCTAGCTTCGCAGTCTGGGCGGACGGCGCTCGCTGTCCCCCTCGGAGCGTTGAAGAACATGCGGTCTCATTCCTCGGTCGCCGTGGTGGGGTCGGGTCTGGGCGGGCTCGCCGCCGCCTGCGTGAGCGCCGCCCGCGGCCACAGCGTCACCCTCTACGACAAGAACGACTGGCTCGGCGGCAAGGCCGCCGTGCTGCACGAGGGCGGCTTCCGCTTCGACATGGGGCCGACCATCCTGACGGTGCCGCGCGTCCTCGAACGCATCTTCGCGGAAGCGGGCCGGAACCTTCACGACTACCTCGACCTGCGCCGCCTCGACCCGCAATGGCGCTGCTTCTTCGACGACGGCACGCGGATCGACCTGATGCAGGATGTCGAGCGCATGGCCGCGGACATGGACCGCTTCGTGCCCGGGGCCGGGGCCGGCGAGGGCTACCGGCGCTTCATCGGCATCTCGGAGCACCTGCACGACGTCTCGAACCGGTTCTTCTTCTGGAAGCCCGTCGAGGACCTGTTCGACACGATCAACCTCCGGGCCAACATGAATCCCGGCACGCTGCGCGACGTGCTCTCCCTGCGCATGCACGCCTCCGTGGCGAGCACGATCCGGGGCAAGGTGAAGGATGCGCGGCTCGCCCAGATGCTCGACCACTTCGTGCAGTATGTGGGCTCCTCCCCCTACGGCGCGCCGGCCGTGCTCTGCGCGATCGCCCACATGCAGACGGCCGAGGGCGTCTGGTACCCGATGGGCGGAACCCGCGCGGTGGCTGAGGCGCTGACGAGGCTCGCGCGCGAACTCGGCGCGACGCTCAGGCCGGCCTGCGAGGTGACGGGCCTCGCGATCGAGAACGGGGCCGTGACGGGGCTGCGCACGCGGGACGGCACGGCGCCCTACGACGCCGTGATCTCCAACATGGATTCGGTGCGCACCTACCGCGAGCTCGTCGGCGGCGAGATCGGGCGCGCCTACGAGCGGAAGAGCTTCGAGCCAGCCTGCTCGGGCGTGGTGCTGTATCTCGGTCTGAACCGGCGCTACGAGCACCTGAACCACCACGACTTCGTCTTCTCGCGCGATCCGGAAGAGGAGTTCGACTTCATCTACAACAAGGGCGAGCCCGCCCCCGACCCGACGGCCTATCTCGCGGCACCCTCCTCCACCGATCCGTCGGTGGCGCCCGAGGGCGGCGAGGCGCTCTACGTCCTCGTCCACACCCCCTATCTCCGGCCGCATCACGACTGGTCGACGATGTTCCCGGCCTACCGCCGCACCATCCTCGACAAGCTGAAGCGCACCGCGCACATGCCGGACCTCGAGGAGCGCATCGTGGTGGAGCGCCACCTGACGCCGCAGGACATCCACGAGCGCTACCGGGTGCTCAATGGCGCGATCTACGGGCTCGCGAGCCACGGGCGCGTGATGGGGGCGTTCAAGCCGGGCAACCGCTCGCGGCAGGTGCGCGGCCTCTATCTCGCAGGCGGCGCCGCCCATCCGGGCCCCGGCATGCCGATGGTGATGATGTCGGGCTGGATCGCCGCCGACGCGCTCGACGCGGATGCGCGCGGCGAGGTGCGGAGATCCGCCTGAGACGTCCCTGAACCCGCGCGCCCTCCGGCCGGTTGACCGGGCGGCATCCGGGGCATTTCCGAAGGCGAGAGCGTGCCAGACGCGTCGAACCACCCCGCGGCCGCCGCACGGCGCGCCGCAACCCGGACGGGAACGGGGCCGGAAGCGGTCTCTCCCCTCCTCTGGCGCTTCATGGTCGCGTATTTCGACCGCTTCCTGCGCCGCCACCTGAACGCGCTCCGCCTCGCGCGCTGGGGCCTGCCCCGGGTTCAGGAGCATCCCGGCGCGATCGTCGTCTACTGCAACCATCCGGCCTGGTGGGACGCCGCCACGATCATCCTGCTCGCCGGCCGCCTCTTCCCGGGCCGCGAGAGCCACGCCCCCTTCGACGCGGCGATGCTCGAGCGCTACCGCATCTTCCGCCGCATCGGCGCCTTCGGGGTCGATCTCGACACGGCACGCGGGGCCGCCCAGTTCCTCGCCGCATCGCGAAAAATCCTGGCGCGGCCGGATCGCATGATCTGGATCACCGCACAGGGGCGCTTCGCCGACGTACGCGCCCGGCCGCTCGGCCTGCGCCCCGGCGTCGCGCGGCTGCCCGAGATCGCACCCGACGCGCTGTTCCTGCCGCTCGCGCTCGAATACGCCTTCTGGGACGAGCGCGGGGCCGAGGCCTTCGCGGCCTTCGGGGCGCCGATTCCGGGCCGCGACCTCCTCGCCCTGTCGCGGTCCGAGCGGCTCGCGCGCCTGGAATCCGAGCTCACCGGCACCCTCGACCGCCTCGGCGCGGATGTGATCGCGCGCGAGCCCGGGCGGTTCGAGCCCCTCCTCTCGGGCCGGAAGGGAATCGGCGGCGTCTACGATCTCTGGCGCTGGTCGCGGGCGTGGCTCGCCGGCCGCCGCTTCGACCCCGCCCACCGGGCCGGCCGGGAAGCCGGCGGCAAGGTCCCGTGATGCTCGCCCTCGCCCTCCTGTCGCTCGCCCTCCTGTCGCTTGTCCTCGCGCTCCTGCCGGCGGTGCTCGCGGCCCTGAACCTCGCGCTGCTGCGCACGCCCGAGCCCGCCCCCGCCTCGCCCGGCCTCGTCTCGATCCTGATCCCGGCCCGCAACGAGGCGGTCCATATCGAGGCCACCGTGCGGGCGGCGCTCGCCGGCGCCGGCATCGCGGTCGAGGTGCTCGTCGGCGACGATCACTCGACGGACGCCACCGCGGCGATCGTCCACGCCATCGCCGCCGAAGATCCGCGCCTGCGCCTCGTCCCCGTGCCGAGCCTGCCCGAGGGCTGGACCGGCAAGAACCACGCCTGCGCGCATCTCGCGAACGAGGCGCGGGGCGCGTTCCTGCTCTTCATCGACGCCGACGTGCGGCTCGAGCCGGACGCCGCCGCGGGGCTCGTCGCGCAGGCGCGCCGGACCGGCGCGGCACTCGTGAGCGGCGTGCCGCGCCAGCGCATGGGCAGCCTCGGCGAGCGGCTGACCGTGCCGATGATCAACTTCCTGCTCGTCGGCTACCTGCCGGTGGCCATGATGCGCGCCTCGCTCCGCCCCTCGCTCGGGGCCGCCTGCGGCCAACTCGTGCTGGTGGCGCGCGCGGCCTATGCGCAGACCGGAGGCCACGCCGCCATCCGGGCGCGCCTCCATGACGGCGTCTTCCTGCCGCGCGTGCTGCGCGCGGCCGGCTACCGCACGGACCTCGTCGCCGGGCACCGGCTCGCGACCTGCCGGATGTATCGCACCCTGCAGGAGGCCTGGGCCGGCTTCTCCAAGAACGCCCACGAGGGCATGGCGACGCGCCGGGCCCTGCCGGTCTGGACCCTGCTGCTGCTGGGGGGGCAGGCGCTGCCAGCCCTCCTGGTCCTCGCGGGCCTCCTCGGCGCCTTGCCGGCGCCTGCCCTTGCCGCCGCGCTCGCGGCGCTGGTCGTCTCTCTCTCGACGCGCGCCGCGATCACGCTCGCGGTGCACGAGCCCGCCGCGACGATCCCGCTCCATCCGGTCACGGTGCTGGTCGCGCTCGCGATCCAGTGGAACGTGCTGCTGCGGCGCGAGCGGGCCGGCGCGGCGACCTGGAAGGGACGCAGCTATCCCGTCGGCGGCGCCTGATCTGCGGGGCTCAGGCCTGCGCGCCCGTCTCCGCCAGGATCCAGGCCGCCGTGTCGGGGTCGGCCTCAGCCACGTCGAGGTGCAGGATGATCGGCGTCTCGTAGGGGTGCCGCGCCTTCAGCTCGGCCGCGAGCGCCGCCCCGAGGGCCGCCCGGCTCTTCACGATGGCGACGACCTCCTCGCCGCGCTCCACCGCGCCCTTCCAGGCATAGACCGATCGCATGCCGGGAATCACGTTGACGCAGGCGGCGAGCCGCGCCCGCACCAACGCCTCGCCGATCGCCAGAGCGGTCTCGGCATCCGGGAATGTGGTGTAGACGAGGAGCGGACGCTCCATGCTATGCCTCTCGCGCGAAGACGTTGCCGGTGTCGCCTTCAGTGAGGCGCACGCGACGGCGCCGCGTCAACAGGGCGGATCTTGATCAGCATGTCGCGGCGCTTCCAGAGAATCGCCTTCGTCGCGAGCCCGACGCCGGACGCGCGGGCGGCGGCCGCCGCCCTGATGCGGCGCTACGACCACGTCGCGCCGGAAGATGCCGACGTCGTGGTGGCGCTCGGCGGCGACGGCCTGATCCTGCAGGTGCTCCACCGCTTCATGGGCGGCGTGAAGCCGATCTACGGCATGAACCGGGGCACGGTCGGCTTCCTGATGAACGAGTTCCGGGAGGACGGGCTGCTCGACCGGCTGGAGCGGGCCGAGCGCAGCGTGATTCACCCGCTCCTGATGGAGGCGCGCGACACGGAGGGGCGCCGCCACGAGGCGCGCGCGATCAACGAGGTCTACATGCTGCGCCAGACGCACCAGACCGCGAAGCTGAAGATCGCGGTCGACGGGCATGTGCGGCTGCCGGAGCTCATCGCCGACGGGGTGCTGTTCGCGACGCCCGCGGGCTCCACCGCCTACAATCTCTCGGTCGGCGGCCCGATCCTGCCGCTGCACGCGCAGCTCCTCGCCCTGACCCCGATCTCGGCCTTCCGGCCCCGGCGCTGGAGCGGGGCGCTCCTGCCGAACTACGCGCGCATCCGGATCGAGGTGCTCGACGCCGAGCACCGGCCCGTCGCGGCGGTGGCCGACCACACGGAGTTCCGCCGCGTCTGCATCGTCGAGGCCTGGCTCGACCAGGGCACCGACCTCGTGCTGCTGCACGATCCCGGCCACAGCCTCGATGAGCGCATCCTGCGCGAGCAGTTCGGATAGGCTGTTCCCCGCCGGGGTACGCCCCGGCTCGGTGTGAGGGCGCGCGGCGAGGGCCGGGCCTCAGGCGGCGAGCCGCATCCGCTCCCGGTCCTCGCGGTAGCTCGCGATGAGCGCCTCCGGGATCGTTTCCAGCACCGCCTCGGCCGCCTCGCGGGCACGGGCCGCCTCGGCCTCCCGATGCAGCCGCTCCTGCTCCTCGCGGAAGCTCGCCAGCAGCGCGTCCGGCAGGGCCTCGAGCACGGCGTCGATGTCGCTCGGCGCGGCGTCGGCCGTCCGCGCCGGAGCCGGCAGGGCGGCAGGCGCCGCCGCGCGCACGGCCGCGAGGCGCTCCGCCTCCCGGTCCTGCGCCGCCTGCCACTCCGCGTCGAGCCGCTCGGCCTCGACGCGGGCGCGCTCGCGGGCCTGGGCCTGCTCGGCGATCGCGCGCGCCACCGCGCGGGCCTCGTCGCGGGCGGCCTCGGCCTCGTAGCGGGCGAGCAGCGCGGTGACGGCCTGCATCTCGGAGAACGGCATGTCCTCGCAGGCCGCGAGTGCCCGCTCAATCATGCAGCGGGACAGGCCGGCGCCGCTCAGCGTCGTTCGACCCTGCTCCGCCTCTCGCCAAGCGGTCAGCGCCGCCGCGAAGGCCGGCAGCAGCGACTCCGGCAGGCCGGCGCGCCGGTACAGGCCGGCGAAGCCGCGCGTGTCCCGGATCAGGCCGGCGACGCGGGCGCGGTCGAAGCCCGTGAGGTCCGCGTAGGCGGCCTCCGCGAACGGCATCTGGCCCGACAGGACCGCCCGCAGGATCAGGCCGGCGTTGAGCTGGCCCGTGCTCCGCAGGTGCTGGACGACGCGGACGAGCGCGGCGGCGCCCGCATCCGCGCAGAGGTCGAGGACGCTGCGCTCGCTCGCCTCCCGGCTGACACGCTCGCCGCGCTCCGGCGAGAGCCAGCCGCAGGCGGTGGCGAAGCCCGAGAGCGCCCGGGCGAGGCGGTCCGCCACGGCGTGGCGCACCTCCAGCGGCAGGTCGGCGCGGGTGAGCAACGCCTCGCGCAACGCGGCGTCGTCCCCGTGGCGCTCGACCATGCGCAGCAGGCGGCCCGTAGTGATCTGCGCGGTCGGGTTGCGGGCGAGGCGCGCCAGGGTCCCAGGGCCGCCGATCTCGGCCAGTGCGCCCGCGACCGCGTGGGCAAGGTGGTGGCGCCCCGCGATGACGGCGCGGATCGGCTCGGCCCCCATCGCGGCGGCGTCCACGAGATCGGCGTCGGTGAGGATCGGCGAGCGGGCGAGGACGAGGCCGGCGATCTCCGGCTGGTCGGCGGCCAGCGTGACGATGAGAGGCCGGGGCGCGCGGCCCGAGGCCGCGCAGGCTTCCGCCAGTGCCCGGCGCACGAGCGGGGCGGGGTCGTCGAGGAGCGCGAGGATCGCGGTCTTCGCCTCCCAGGCCGCCTCGGGCCCGAGATTGCCGTAGAGGTAGGCCCGCGCGAGGGCCGAGGCCGCCTCGGCACGGCGACCGGCCGAGCTGTGCTGCGTCCAGGCCAGGAACTGGCGGATGATCATGGTCCGCTCCGGATGGTGAAGAGGGAGAGATCGAGGGGATGGCCCACCCGGGCGGCACTCGCGGCGCGCGACGTGGCGAACTCGGCCGGCCGCCGCGGCGGCAGCGGCGCGCCGACGAGGGGCACGGCCGCGGGGGGCGTCGCCGCCTCGGGCGCCGCCTCTGCTATCGAATCCGGATTGCCGTCGGAGCGCGGGAAGTAGGAGGGCGCGCTGCGGGCCGCGTCGCTTCCCGACCGGCCCTGCCAGAGGCGGGCCACGCCCTCCGAGATCGCGCCCTGGCGCCGGTCGGTCTGGAACAGGGAGCGCAGGCCGCCGCCGTCGATGGCGGCATAGGCGCTCGTGTCCTGCGGCAAGGTCGTCACGTCGGTGGCGGCCATGCTGCGGGCGCCGGAGGCGACGGTGGAGAGGCTCGCGTAGAGCTCGGACGCCGTGCGGGGACGCCCGCTCCTGTCGTAGAACAGGCCCCTGTTGGCAGCGGCCGCCTCGGGCAGGTCGAGGGCGGCGGCCCGGGCCGGCGTTGCCTGCGCGGAGCCGATCAGGGTGGCGGCCCCCTTCGCTCCGAGGACGTGGGCGGCGTAGAGGTCGCCGCTCGTCGGCTCGCGGCCGAGCGCCGTGCTCAGCGCCTCGCGGTTCTTCTGGGTGAGCGCGCCCGCGAGCGTCGCGGCGATCTTCGGGTCGCGGCGCAGGTCGAGGATCGCCTGCCGGGTCGCCCCGTCGGCGACCGCGTAGGTGCCGTCCGGGCGGGCCGTGATGGCGTCCGCGTAGTCCTGGAGGCCGAGCTTCGGCCCGGCGGTCTTCATCACGCCGAGCCAGGTCTGGTCGATGAACTGGAACAGTCCGGTGGCCGAGGAGGTGCCGGCCTTGGCCGAGGGATCGAGGGCGGATTCGCGCTGCGCCGTAGAGAGCAGGTAGTCGAAGCCGACGCCCGTGCTCTGCGCCCCGTCGCGGATCGCCTCCACCACCTCCGCCGAGCCCGTGCTCCGCGCGCCCGCGGCGGCGTTCGCGCCGGTCTCGCGGGGGCTGGCGGGAGGGGTGGTGAACAGGAACATGCCGGGTCCGACGCGCAGCGCGCCCGCCCCTTCGGGATCCGGCGCGAAGGAGCCTGAACACGCTCCCCTAGGAGCCTGATCCTGTTGCCGTTATGGTAAAGGAAGATTGAACGTGTACGCGCGGACAGTCCAGATCGGGGCCCGCGCTCAGCTGCCGCCCTTCGGCCGGCGCATCTCGAAGCGGGTCTCGGGCGTGGCCGTGAAGTAGTCGAAGTAGCCGCCGCGCATGATCGGGCGCAGCGCGCCCGTATCGACGAGCCCGTCCCGGACGAAGCGGTCGTCGACGTAGATCGAGACCACCTGCCCGATCACCAGGAAGTTCGCGGGCTCCCCGCCCTCGTGCGGCACGAGCGGCAAGGTCTGCAGCCAGCGGCACTCGATGGCGGCGGGCGCCTCGGCGACGCGGGGCGGCCTGACCCGGCGCGAGGGCGCGGTCGTCAGTCCGGCGAAGTCGAACTCGCTCTCGCCGCGCGCGAGGGGCGCCGAGGTCGCGTTCACGGCCTCGCGCAGCGCGAAGGTCGCGAGGTTGCAGACGAACTCGCCCCCCTCCTCCGCGAAGGTCATGGCGTCCTTCCGGCCCGAGGAGGAGAAGGCCACCATGTTGTCCGCCACCGCGTTGAAGAACGAGTAGGGCGCGAGATTGAGCTGCCCGGCCCGGTTCATGGCGCTGATCCAGCCGATCGGCCGCGGCGCCACGAGCGCCTTCAGGGGATTGTGCGGCAGGGTCCGGTTCTCGGAATCGTAGTGCATGGCCGGAATCCTAGAGCGCTTCCCGCCGAAGTGGATACCGGTTCGGCGCGAAGGAGCGCGTGCACAAGGGGTCAGAGCCGGGTCACGATCTCGGCGAGGTCGGGGCGCGGGCGCTCGCTCGGCGCCTCGGCGGCGCGGCCGATGTGAATGAAGCCCGCGAGCTTCTCGCGCGGGTCGAGGCCCAGCGCGTCTAGGATGCGGCGGTCGTAGGCGAACCATTCGGTGAGCCAGGCGGTGGAGAAGCCCGACGCGTTCGCCGCGAGAACGAGGCTCATGGCGGCGGCACCCGCCGAGAGCACCTGCTCCCATTCGGGGATCTTGACGTGGGGGCCGGCCCGCGACACCACCGCGACGACGAGGGGTGCCTGCACGAGGCGCCGGCGCTCGATGTCGAGCCGGGCGGCGTCGGCTTCGGGGTGATCGGCCGCGTAGGCCTGCGCGATCGCCGCGCCGAGGCGCGCGCCCGCCTCCGCGCCGATGACGATGAAGCGCCAGGGGACGAGCTTGCCGTGATCGGGCACGCGGGAGGCGATGCGCAGGATCGTGTCGAGCTCGTCCGGACCCGGACCCGGCCCCGTCAGGAGCGGCGGGGCGACGGAGCGGCGGCTGCGAAGGAGTTCGAGGGTCGGGTTCATGGGATCCGGTTCCGAGGCGTCGCTGCGTTCCGGTTGCAGGCGAGGCGGGGTGGACGATGGAAGGCGGCCACGCGGCCGCCATGGTCCGGGTCCAGAGGAGGGTTCGGGCAGGCCAGCGCTTGCCGGCCGACGCTTGGCGCCTGTACGTGGCGCCTGTGCCGCCGTTTGGCAATCGCGGCCGACTTGGTTTCGGAGGGGCGGAATGAGGCGCGGATCGATCGGTCGGGGAGGCGCGGCGATGCTGGCTCTGCTTCTGCTGCCGGCCCCGGCCGGCGCGCAGGCGCAGAATCCCTTCGCCAACAGCCTGCCCTCCCCGTCGATGTCGAGCCCGGACGAGAGCGAGGTGCAGCTCTCCCTCAAGGCGGTGCTGCCGGGCAGCGACCGGGCGCTGCGCTCGGGCCTCGCCTGGCGCATCTACGAGGATCGCAGCGACGGCGTGCGCCCGGCGATCGTCGCACGCTCGACCGACGCGGAGCCGACCTTCAATCTGGCGCCGGGCCCGTACGTCGCCACCGTCACGTACGGGTACGCCAGCGCTTCGAAGAAGCTGATCATGGCCGGCCGGCCCGTGAGCGACCAGCTCAAGGTCAGCGCCGGCGCCCTCAAGCTCTCGGGCGCGATCGGCGATGCCCGGATCCCGCCGGCCCAGCTCTCCTTCTCGGTCTTCGTGCCGATCGGGACCAATTCCGAGGGCCGGCTCGTGCGCAGCGGCGTCAAGGCCGGCGAGCTGCTGCGCCTGCCGGAGGGAACCTATCACGTGGTCTCGACCTACGGGGAATCGAACGCGATCCAGCGCGCCGACCTCAGGGTCGAGAACGGCAAGGTCACGGACGCGACCATGAACCACCGGGCCGCGACCGTCACCCTCAAGCTCGTGGCCGCGCCCGGGGCCGAGGCCTTCGCGGGCACTGCCTTCAGCGTGCTGACGCCGGGCGGCGACATTATCCGGGAGGCGATCGGCGCCTTCCCGCAGGTGACGCTGGCCGAGGGCGACTACGTGCTGATCGCCCGCCACGACGGGCAGGTCTACACCCGAGAGTTCAAGGTCGAGAGCGGGATGGACCGGGACGTCGAGGTTCTGGCCAGGGCCTCCTGAGCCGGGAGCGCGCCGATCCGCCGGGCGCCGCGAAGCGCCGGGCGGCCGCCACGCAGGCGACGACCGCAGCCGCCGCGACCAGCATCCGCCCCTCGATCGCCTCGCCGAGCACGAGGGCCGCGAGCCCGAGCCCGAGGAAGGGCTGCAGCAATTGCAGCTGGCTGACCGCCGCGATGCCGCCGCGGGCGAGGGCCCGGTACCAGAACACGAAGCCGATCAGCATGCTGAACAGGGACACGTAGGCGAGCCCGGCGAGCGCGGATGCGGGGCGCGCGAGCGGCGCCTCCGGCATCCAGGCGAGCGCCAGGGGCAGGCTCAGCGGCAGCGCCAGTACGTTCGCCCAGGCGATCACCTGCCAGCCGCCGAGGCGGCGCGCGAGGAGGCCGCCCTCCGCGTAGCCGAGGCCGCAGGCGAGGATCGCCGCGAGCATCAGGCCGTCGCCGGATCCCGACAGGCTCCCGAGCCCGGGCGCGGCGAACGCGGCGATCACCGCGCCGCCCAGCGCCGACGGCGCCCAGAAGGCGCGCGGCGGCCGCTCGCCGCTGCGCAGCGCCCCGAACAGGGCTGTCGCCAGCGGCAGGGCGCCGACGAACACGACGGCGTGGGCCGCGCTGACCTCGCGCAGGGCGAGCGCGGTGAGGAGCGGGAACCCGACCACGACGCCCGCCGCGACGACGGCGAGCGGGACGAGATCCGCGCGGCCCGGCAGTCGCTGGTTCAGCAGGAGCAGGGCCGCGCCCGCGACGCAGCCCGCGACGGCGGCCCGCGCCGCGGTCAGGAACAGCGGGTCGAAGCCAACGAGCGCGAGGCGCGTCGCGGGCAGCGAGGCGCTGAAGATCAGGACGCCGAGGAAGCCGTCGACCAGGCTGCGGGAGCCGGCCGGCAGGGCGCCGGCCTTCGCGGACAGGGCGTTCGTCATGACGCTGAGGGGGGCATGGGATTTCAAGGGGTTTCAAGAGGCTTCAGGCGAGCGGCAGGATCAGGCGGAAGAGCCGGCAGGAGCCCGGCGGCGACGAGGAGCGCGTCGCGGATGCGTCGGCGGCGCATTCCTGCTCGACGGTGCGCGCGGACCGGCGGGTCCGGGGCATGACGATCCTCCTCTCGGGCTCCCGGTGATCGGGGGCGCGGCGCGCATCGGCCTCAGGCCCCGACGAGGATCAGGATCAGCGCGAGCCCCAGCGCCCCCGCCACGACCGCGAGGTCGTTCAGCCGGGCCGGAAGGCCCTTTCCCTCCTGGGCCAGGGTCTCGCGCCGCAGCCCGTCGCAACATCCGTCCGCCATCGCGGCCTCCTTCCATCCGAGGCCGAGGATGCCCCTGCCGGGACTTCCGCGACAGGGACGGAACCGGTACGATCCGTCCGAACTGTCCCGGATGGCGAGCAGTACGGATGGCGGACGGAAGCCCGAACACGGACGGAAGCCGGATCGGCGCCGTGATGGCGGCGATCGAGGGGCGCATCGCCGGCCGGGTGCTGGGGCCGGGCGCGCGCCTGCCCTCGATCCGCGCCTTCGCGGAGACGATGGGCGTCTCGAAATCGACCGTGGTGGAGGCCTACGAGCGGCTGGGGGCGGAGGGCGCCATCGTGTCGCGGCCGGGCTCCGGCTTCTACGTGGCGGGGCGGCCCGAGCCCCTGAGCCTCGCCGCGATCGGGCCGCGCCTCGACCGGGCGGTCGACCCGCTCTGGATCGCGCGGCAATCCCTGGAGGCGGGCCCCGCCCTCCTGAAGCCCGGCTGCGGCTGGCTGCCGCCGGACTGGATGCCGGACGGGAGCCTGCGCCGGGCTCTGCGGCAGCTTGCCCGCGACGAGACGGAGCGCCTCGCCTGCTACGACACGCCGCTCGGGCATGCGGGTCTGCGCCAGCTCGTCGCCCGGCGCCTCGTCGACCGCGGCATCCCGGCCCATCCGGACGCGATCGTGCTGACCGATTCGGCGACGCAGGCCCTCGACCTGCTCTGCCGCTTCCTCGTCGAGCCGGGCGATGCGGTGCTCGTCGACGATCCCTGCTACTTCAACTTCCACGCCCTGCTCAGGGCCCACCGCGTCCGGGTCGTCGGGGTCCCGTTCGGGGCAGGCGGGCCGGACCTCGCGGCCCTCGCCTCGGCGCTCGGTGAGCACCGGCCGCGCTTCTACCTGACGAATTCCGGGCTCCACAATCCGACCGGCGCCACGGTGAGCCCGGCGACCGTGCACCGGGTGCTCAAGCTCGCCGAGGCGCACGACACCCTGATCGTCGAGGACGACATCTACGCCGATTTCGAGTCGGAGCCGGGACCCCGGCTCGCCGGCTTCGACGGGCTGGAGCGGGTGATCCATATCAGCGGCTTCTCGAAGACCCTGTCGGCGGCGGCCCGCACCGGCGTGATCGCGATCCGGCCGGACTGGGTCGAGCGCCTCGTCGACCTGAAGCTCGCCGTGAGCCTCGGCAACGGCAACCTCGCGGCCGGGCTCGTCCACCGCACCCTCAGCGACGGCTCCTACCGGCGCTACCTCGACGGGATGCGCGCCCGCCTCGCCGAGGCGCGCGGGACGGCGCTGAAGCGCCTTGCCGGGATCGGGCTCGCGGTGCCGCACGTGCCGTCCGCCGGCATGTTCCTGTGGGCGCGGCTGCCCGGCGGCCTCGACGCGGCGGAGGTGGCCCGGCGCGCGCTCAAGGCGGGCGTGGTGCTGGCGCCCGGCCCCGTCTTCAGCGCCTCGGGCGACGCCGCCGACCGCCTGCGCTTCAACGTGGCCCAGTGCGGCGACCGGCGCGTGTTCGAGGTGCTGGCCCGGGCGATGGGCTGAGGCAGGCTCCCTCTCCCGTTCGGCAGAGGGGTGGGGTGAGGGGTTCGACCTATCCGGAGAGGCCGCACCCCTCACCCGGTGCGCTGACGCGCACTCGACCTCTCCCGAACGGGAGAGGCGACTGCGCTCCGCTACGGCGCCGCCCGCACCCCGTGGTGCGAATCGAGGACCGCATCCTCCGTTGGGTGCGTCTCGGCGACGCTCTCGGCCCGGGCGACGTCCGGCGAGGTCGCCTCGCGGGCGAGTTCGGCGAGCGCCTCTCCGAGGGGGAGCGTGCGGGTCTGCTGGCTGCCGAGCCGCCGGATCGAGACCGTGCGCTCCTCGGCCTCGCGCCGCCCGAGCGCGAGCAGCACCGGCACCTTGGCGAGCGAGTGCTCGCGGACCTTGTAGTTGATCTTCTCGTTGCGCAGGTCCGCCTCGACGCGCAGCCCTGCCCGCGCGAGCGCGCGCACGACCTCGGCCGCGTAAGGATCCGCCTCGCCGGTGATGGTGGCGACCACCACCTGCACGGGGGCGAGCCAGAGCGGGAAATGGCCCGCGAAATGCTCGATCAGGATGCCGGTGAAGCGCTCCATCGAGCCGCAGATGGCGCGGTGGATCATCACCGGGGGCACCTTCTGGCTCTCGGCGTCGACGTAGAAGGCGCCGAACCGCTCGGGCAGATTGAAGTCCACCTGCGTGGTGCCGCATTGCCAGTCGCGCCCGATCGCGTCGCGCAGCACGTACTCGAATTTCGGCCCGTAGAAGGCGCCCTCGCCCGGGTTGATCGCGGTCCTGATGCGCCCGCCCGATTTCTCCTCGATCTCGGCGAGCACCCGCGTCATCACGGCCTCGGCATGGTCCCAGAGCGCGTCCGAGCCGACGCGCTTGTCGGGGCGCGTCGAGAGCTTCACGACGATCTCGTCGAAGCCGAAATCGGCATAGGTCGAGAGGATCAGGTCGTTGATCTTCAGGCACTCGGCGGCGAGCTGGTCCTCGGTGCAGAAGATGTGGGCGTCGTCCTGCGTGAAGCCGCGCACGCGCATCAGCCCGTGCATGGCCCCCGAGGGCTCGTAGCGGTGCACGACGCCGAACTCCGCCATGCGCAAGGGGAGATCGCGGTAGGATTTCAGCCCGTGCTTGAAGATCTGCACGTGGCCCGGGCAATTCATGGGCTTGAGGGCGAAGATGCGCTTGTCCTCGGCCTCCTCGCCGGCGCTCTGGGCCGCGAACATGTTCTCGCGGTACCAGCCCCAGTGGCCGGAGGTCTCCCAAAGCCCCTTGTCGAGGATCTGGGGCGCGTTCACCTCGGCGTAGTCGCCCTTGAGGCGGCGGCGCATGTAGGCGATCAGCTCCTGGAACACGGTCCAGCCCTTGGCGTGCCAGAAGACGACGCCCGGCCCCTCCTCCTGGAAGTGGAACAGGTCCATCTCGCGCCCGAGGCGCCGGTGGTCGCGCCGCTCGGCCTCCTCCAGCCGGTGCAGGTAGGCGTCGAGGTCCTCCTTCGTGGCCCAGGCGGTGCCGTAGATGCGCGTCAGCATCGGGTTCGCGGCGTCCCCCCGCCAGTAGGCGCCCGCCACCTTCATGAGCTTGAAGGCGGTGCCGACCTTGCCCGTCGAGGTCATGTGGGGGCCCCGGCAGAGGTCGAACCACTCGCCCTGCCGGTAGATCCTCAGGTCCTCGCCCGGGGGGATCGCGTCGACGAGCTCGACCTTGAAGGCCTCGCCCTTGTCGGCGAACAGCGCGCGCACGTCCTCGCGCCTCCAGATCTCCTTGGTGAAGGGGGCATCGCGCGAGATGATCTCGCGCATCCGGGCCTCGATCCTCGGGAAGTCGTCCGGCGTGAAGGGCTCGGAGCGCGCGAAATCGTAGTAGAAGCCGTTCTCGATGACCGGGCCGATCGTGACCTGCGTCTCCGGCCAGAGCGACTGCACCGCCTCGGCGAGCACGTGCGCGCAATCGTGGCGGATCAGCTCCAGGGCGCGCGGGTCGGTGCGGTCGAGGAACTCGATGCGGGCATCCGCCGCGATCGGGTCGTCGAGGTCGCGCACGCTCCCGTCGAGCGCCATCGCGACGGTGCGCTTGGCGAGCGACTTGGCGATGCCCTCGACGACGTCGCGTCCGGTGACCGCGCCCTCGTAGGCGCGGGTGTTGCCGTCGGGGAAGGTCAGGACGGGCATCGTGTCGTCTCCTGTCAGCTCACTCCTGCGAACGCGGCAGGTAAGCGGGGATGGGGCCGGGCCGCGGGCGGACCCCGCGCGAGCCGCGCCGTTTAGACCGATTCCGTTCGGGAAGGAACAGAGGAGGCCGGGGGCTTGCGGCGCTGAGGCCGAGGCAGCGCGACGAGGGGCGCGACGAGGCGGCCCGCCGCCGGATCGGCGCGGGGCGGGACTTCTCGAAGGGGTGGACGCGGGACGCCGCGGAACCACTCACTTGTGTTGTCTGTGCCGGTTCCCCGGCGTCCCGCGGACCGGCCCTCTCGGGCCCGGCCCACGTATCGCGTCACGGTGTCTTCTCGGCGTCGCGGACTTCGGCTCGTGGCAGCCCTCCTCCCGCGCGAGGCGCGAGCGGCCGACTTATCCGGGCTCGTACGGCCCCCGAACGCCTCGTAGTGGGCGAACGGGCCGATGGTCTGCGGGTGCCCCAGGTCCCGGGTCCGGCGCCTGCGCGCATACCCGCCCGGGACACCCTGTGTCCGACGCGCCGCCCGGGGCGATGGCGAGACCGGGCCATCGACGCGGGCACCGTCTCCTCCCCCCGCAGCGCCCCGCCCGGTCCGTCGGGGCGCCTCACCACCGGGAGGCGAGCGGGGCATTCAGAGCATATGATAGGAATTTTGTCAAGAACAAAGTTCGAACGGGCCGGGAGGGAGCGTACTTCCCTTCTCCACGGCCTCGCAGGCGGCCGGGCTGCGCGCCGGAGGGGTCTTGATCAATCCTGCTCGAGATCGCTCGCGCGAACCCTGATACCGAATCCGCGTGATCCCTTCGGTGTGGGTGACAGCTCTCAACCCTCGATCTCATCCCACCCTCGCCCTCATCCTGATGCGGCACCTCAGGATGAGGGCGAGAGCGGGGCCACGACCCGGATCCCGGCAGGCCGCAGCCGGCGGAGGAGGAGAGCGGCGCTGACCGCCTCGATCAGCCGGAACGCGTCTCACTCCTCCACGGCCTCGCAGGCGAAGGGCGAGGGCGGGGCGTTGACGCCGCGCCAGCGGGCATAGGCCCAGGGGCGGTGCCAGGCGGCGCGCCCGGGCAGCGTCTCGGGCACGAGGTCGATGCCGTGGGTGCCGAAGGGGCCGCAGCGGCAGATCCGGGCGAGCCCCATCCAGCTCCCGGCCCAGAGCCCGTGTCGCTGGATCGCCTCGTCCGTATAGGCCGAGCAGGAGGGCCAGTGGCGGCACTGGCGCCCGGCGAGGCCCGAGAGGGTCAGCTGGTAGGCTCGGATCAACCCGTGCGCGGCGGCCCGGACCATCGTCGCTCCTCGGCCCCTACTCGGCGGCCTGGCGCCTGGCCGCGATCTGGTCGAGGGCGTCGACCACCGCGTCGAAGGTGAGGAGCGTCGAGGCGTGGCGCGCCCGGAAGTCGCGCACGGGCTCGAGCACCGCGAGCTCCGCCCACCGCCCCGCCGGCGCCGGGCCGTTCTCCTTGAGCATGGCCCGCACGGCGCGGCGGACCTCGCGCAGCTCCTCGGCACCCGACCCGACCACGTGCCGGGCCATCAGCGAGGACGAGGCCTGGCCGAGCGCGCAGGCCCGCACCTCGTGGGCGAAGTCGGCGACCGTGGCGTCGGGGGCGAGCACGAGGTCGACCGTCACGGTCGAGCCGCAGAGCTTCGAGTGGGCGGTGGCGCTCGCATCCGGCGCCGCGAGCCGGCCGAGGCGCGGAATGTCGGCGGCGAGTTCGAGGATGCGGCGGTTGTAGATGTCGTCGAGCATGGGTCCGGTCCTGCCGCGGCGCCGGCCCGGCCCGGCCGCCTCGGTGGTCTGATGCGCAGCCCGTGCATTGCGCGATCGGGCGAGAACGACGATATAGGCGGGATCGTGCCGTTTCGCGAGGAGGCGGCCCGTCGACCAGGGTCGCGCCCACGGCCACGGAACCTGTTCTCCTTCCGGGCGCTGGTCTGGGCGAGATGTCCCAGGCCCGAGACGGTTCGACGCGATGTACGCAAAGCCCGACAGCACCACGATGACGGCCCGTGTGGCACGGGCGGGAGATGCCATGGATGCCGCTCTCAAATCCCTGTCCTACCCGACGGCCGACGATCCGAAGGGGCTGAACGGCATGCGCAACGACAACGCGCCGGTGGCGGCCGCGCCCGTGCCGGTGCGCCCCGTCGAGGTGGCGCCGCAGCCGCCCTCCGCCAAGCGCGTGCCCGACGGGATCGCGCTCGCCCGCCCGAGCCGCGAGGAGGCCGAGGCCGCCGTGCGCACCCTGCTGCGCTGGGCCGGCGACGACCCGACCCGCGAGGGGCTGATCGACACGCCGGCCCGCGTCGTGAAGGCCTACGACCAGCTCTTCGGCGGCTACCGGCAGGATGCCGACGCGCTGCTCGAGCGGGTCTTCGAGGAGGTCGAGGGCTATTCCGACGTCGTGCTGGTGCGCGACATCCCCTTCTACTCTCATTGCGAGCACCACATGGTGCCGTTCATGGGGCTCGCGCACATCGCCTATTACCCGACCCGGGGCGTGGTGGGGCTCTCCAAGCTCGCCCGCGTGGTCGACACCTTCGCGCGCCGCCTGCAGACGCAGGAGACCATGACGGCCCAGATCGCCGACGTGATCGAGAGCATCCTCAAGCCGCGCGGCGTCGCCGTGATGGTCGAGGCCGAGCACCTCTGCATGGCCATGCGCGGCGTCCAGAAGGCCGGCGTCTCGACGATCACCACCCAGTTCAAGGGCGTCTTCAAGGCCGACCCGAACGAGCAGGTGCGCTTCCTCACCCTCGTGCGCAACAAGGGCTGAGGGGACGGGCATCCCGGTCATGGACACCCCGCCCTTCGCGGATCCGGGCTCCCGCGCCGAGGTCGAGGAAGGCCGGGCCTTCACGCCCCGCTTCGACGCGAACGGCCTCGTCTCCTGCATCGCGGTCGACGCGGCGGACGGGCGCGTGCTGATGCTCGCCCACATGAACGCCGAAGCGCTCCGGCGCACGCTCGAGTCGGGCGAGGCCTGGTACTGGTCGCGCTCGCGGGGCGAGCTCTGGCACAAGGGCGCGACCTCGGGCCAGATCCAGCGCGTCGTCGAGATGCAGGTCGATTGCGACCAGGACGCGGTCTTGATCCGCGTCGCGGTCGGGGGCGACGGCGGCTGCTGCCACACGGGGCGCCGCGCCTGCTTCTACCGCAGCGTCGCCCTCGATCCCGCGACCGGTCAGGCCGTCCTGCGGGCCGCCGGCGCATGAGCAGGGACGCCCCGCTCGCCGGGGCGGCCCTGCCCTTCCGGGCGCGCCCCGCCTACCGCGACGGGCTCGTCCCCGGCGCCGTCGAGCCCCTGCGCGAGCCCCGCCCGCCGGGACCCCGGATCGGGCTCGCGCTCGGCGGCGGCTCGGCCCGGGGCTGGTCCCATATCGGGGTGATCCAGGCGCTGGAGGAGGCCGGCATCCACCCGGAGGTGGTGGCGGGCTGCTCGATCGGCGCGGTGGTGGGCGGCTGCTACGCGGCCGGCAAGCTCGACGTGCTGACCGAGTTCGCCCTCTCGCTGACCAAGCGCCGGGTGATGGGCCTGCTCGACCTGCGGCTCTCCGGCTCCGGCCTGATCGGCGGCGACCGGCTGCGGCGGCGGCTGGAGACCGACCTGCAGGGCCGGCGCATCGAGGGCCTGCCGGTGCGCTTCGCGAGCGTGGCGACCGAGCTCGGCACCGGCCACGAGGTCTGGCTGACCCGGGGCGGCCTCGTCGAGGCCGTGCGCGCCTCCTACGCGCTGCCCGGCATCTTCCCGCCGCTCGCCCTCGACGGGCGGCTGCTGATGGACGGCACCCTCGTGAACCCGGTGCCCGTGAGCCTCGCGCGCTCGCTCGGGGCCGATCTCGTCATCTGCGTGAACCTCAACTGCGACCCGCGCGTGCGCGGCGGCACCGTGATCGCGCCGGCCGATGCGGTCGAGCGGGCCGTGGCGGGGGCCGCCGAGGTGCGCCGCCGCTTCGGCCTGCTGCGGGCCTGGCGCGGCGCGGGGAGCCGCCTCGCGGGCCGCCGCCGGCCGGCCGGGCGCGGGCCCGGCGCGCCGGAACCCGAGGCTCCGGAGCCCGATGTCCCGGAGCCCGTCGCCCCGGAGCCCAACGCCCCCGGCATCGCCCGGGTGATGTTCGACGCCTTCAACATCACGCAGGACCGGATCTCGCGGGCGCGCCTGGAGCGCGACCCGCCCGACGCCACGGTGAGCCCGCAGCTTGCCGAGATGGGCCTGTTCGAGTTCCACCGCGCGGCGGAAGCGATCGCGCTCGGGCGCCAGGCCGCCCGCGCCGCGCTGCCGCGGATCCGGGCGGCGATCGAGGGGGCGGCGGCCCGCGCCTGACGGCACGGGCCGCCCCCGCCCGTGCGCGAAAGGGAGAGCCCTCAGGCCATCGTGATGTAGTCGCGCATGGCCTGGTGCTCGGCCTCGACGGCGGCGATGCGGCGCTTGACCACGTCGCCGATCGAGACGAGCCCGATCAGCTTGCCCTCCTCGCAGACCGGCACGTGGCGGAAGCGCCCCTCGGTCATCAGGTGCATCACCTCCTCGATCGTGGTGGTGCGCTTGCAGGTCGTGACGTTCGCGGTCATGTGGCTCGCGATCGGGGCGTCGAAGGCGGCGGCGGCTTGGCGTGCCAGCGCGCGCATGATGTCGCGCTCCGAGAGCATGCCGACGACGGATCCCGCCTCGTCCGTCACCACGAGGGCGCCGATGCCCTTGTCGGCGAGAAGGTGGACCGCATCGTCGAGGGTACGTTCCGGCTGCACCGTGACGACGGAACGGCCCTTCTCGGCGAGGATGCGTGCGACGGTCATGAATGTCCCTCCCTGGACGAGCGGGCGCGCCTCAGCCCCCGGGACGCGCCGAATGACAAACGACCGGTTGTGTCCGGCTCTTCTCCATCGGCACGAGTGTGTGGCGCCTGCGACCATATGGCAAGCACCGGCGCGGGAGCGGGCTGGGCCGGGCGCCGAAATTTTTCGCGGCCGGGACGGAAATCCCCGGGGCGCCTCAGGGTCCCGGCGGGACGCGGCCGCGCCGGTCCACGAAGGGGAACAGCAGGAAGCCCGCCACGAAGCCGCCGAGATGCGCGTCCCAGGCGACCGCCGCGTTCTCCGCCCCGAGCGGCAGAGTGACGACTCCGAACAGGAGGTTCGTCGCGAGCCAGATGCCGAGGAACATCACGGCCGTGCGGTTGCGCAGCAATTCGGGGATCGTCTCGAGGGGCTGGCGCGGCGGCAATTGCCAGGGCTGCGCCGGGTAGCCCGGCGGCGGGGGCTGGAACACGAAGCGGGCGGCCGCCGCCATCAGGGCCGAGACCCCCGCCGAGGCGCCCACCAGCGGCGCGAGGCTGAGCGGGTCGATCAGGACATGCAGCGCCCCGCCCGCGACCGTCCCGGCGAGCGCCAGGACCCCGTAGCGCCAGGCGCCGCAGCGGCGCGCCACCGGCGAGCCGAAGGCGGCGAGCCAGACGCTGTTGAAGATCACGTGCAGCCACGAGCCGTGCAGGAGCGCGTAGGTGGCGAAGGTCCAGGGCATCGCGCCGGGCTGCGAGAGGACGTAGCGGGCGAAGATCTCGCGGGCGGTCGCGGTGTCGGGATCGCCGGCGGCCGCCGCCTGGAGCAGCGCGTCGGCCTGCGACGGGTCGATCGCGACCGTCCAGCGCGCCGGCAGCAGGGCGAGGTGGAGCACGAGGCGGGTGTCCCAGAGGTCCGGCAGCAGGAACTCGCGCAGGGCGTGGACCGCCATCAGCAAACCGATCGAGGCCGTGACCACGCCCGGCATGTTGAAGACGGGCACGCGGCTCTGGCGGGGGAAGTCGGGCGAGGCATCCATCGCGCCACCATGTCGGGGCGCCGCGCGGGGCGGCAAGCCCCCCGGCCGGGCAAAAGCGCGCAGCCCCGCCCCGGTTCCGGTGCAGCGCGGTGCGGCCTGCCGCGAGTGCGGCCGACTGCCCGTCCCGGGACGCTCGCGCAGACGTGATCGATGTCCGCGCGGCGGCGCGGGAGGGGGAACGGCGCCGCGCGCAGCGGCGGGGCCCCCGGCGGTCGGAAGCCCCGCGCGGCGCTCTTAACCCTAACGAAAGCTTGCGCGAGCGCCCGCGCGTCCGGCGTTCTAGTGTCGCGCAGCGTTACCAGGGCGTGAATCGTCCGCCGGCCCGCAGGGCCCGGCGGAGGGTCCCGGCCCCTCCCCTTCACCGGACCTCCCATCACCGACCCGGGGCACCATGAAGCATCCGACGAGCCGCATGCTGCACAGCTACTGGAACCGGATCCGGGGCGAGCGGGCCGCGCCCGAGCGGGCCGAGATCGAGCCCGGCGAGATCCGCAACCTGCTCGCCGACAGCCTGATCCTCGAACTCGACATGCCCGCGCGCGCGGCGCATCTGCGGCTCGCGGGCACGCGGGTCTGCGCCCTGTTCGGGCGCGAGCTCAAGGGCGAGTCCCTCGCCCGGCTCTGGGGGGAAGCCCCGGCCGATCCCTGGCGCCTGATCGAGATCGTGGCGAGCGACACGGTCGGGGTGGTGGCGGGCCTCCAGGGCCGGACGGGACGCGGCGAGACCGTCGACCTCGAACTCCTCCTGCTGCCCCTGCGCCATCGCGGCCGGACGCAGTCGCGCATGCTCGGGGCGCTCAGCCCTCCTCACGTGCCCGCCTGGCTCGGCCTGCGGCCGGTCGAGAGCCTCGCCACCACCTCCCTGCGGGTCCTGGCGGGCGGGGCGCTGCCGGCCGGGCCCGCCTTCGGGCGCGCCGCGGACGGGACGCTCCCGCAGGACCTGCCGGCACCCGCCAACGACAGCCTGCCGCTGCGGCGCGGGCACCTGCTCGTCCACAGGGGCGGGCGCGTCTGAGCGGGCCGCTCGGTTCGGACCTGCGCCGGGGCAAAGGCTTTCGTAACCCCACCACCCCTACAAGAGGGGACCGAACGCCAACCCGAAACCCTGGTCAGGCATGATCGAGGCCGCCCGCACCGCACCGAGCCCGCCCCGCCCGGCGCGCAGCGCCGACCAGCGGCGCCACCAGCGCGTGCCCGTCGCGATCCTGGGACGCTACATGCTGGCCGACCGGCGGGAGTTTCCCTGCCAGACCATCGACATGTCGCCCGGCGGGGTGCGCCTGACCTGCTCGGTGGTGGGCCAGATCGGCGAGCGCGTGGTGCTCTACCTGGAGCATATCGGCCGGATCGAGGGCATCATCTCGCGGCACACGGCCGGGGGCTTCGCCGTCCACCTCAACGCGACCCCGCGCAAGCGCGACAAGATCGCCTCGCAGCTCACCTGGCTCGCCAACCGCGAGACCCTCGGCCTGCCCGAGGGCCGCTCGCACGAGCGCCTCGTCCCGACCCATCCGGGGGTGACGCTGCGCCTCGACAGCGGCCGGGAGATCGCGGTCCGCATCATCGACGTCTCGATGTCGGGCGCGGCCATCGCCTCCGCCACGATGCCGGCGATCGGCGCGATCGTCTCGGTCGGCCGCACGCCGGGCCGCATCGTGCGCTACTTCGAGGGCGGCTTCGGCGTCCAATTCCTGCTGCCGATCTCGCCGGACAAGTTCCACGACGGCATGACGCTCTGACGGGCGCGCCGCGGCCCGCCTCTCCCGAACAAGTCCGCAGGGTCACGCATCGCGGTCCGCGCCCACCTCTCCCGTGCGGGAGAGGTCGAGTCGGCGAAAGCCGACCGGGTGAGGGGTCTGCCCTATCCGGAGAGGTCGTACCCCTCACCCTGTCCCTCTCCCGCACGGGAGAGGGGACCCGCGCGCGAGCGGGAAGCGGCGGAGCCCGGCACCGACGTCCTCGTGAATGCCAGCGGAGTTGGCGCGCCGCCTCACCTCTCCCGTTCGGGAGAGGTCGAGTCCGCGGAACGCGGACCGGGTGAGGGGTGCGACTTCTCCGGAAAGACCTGACCCCTCACCCTGTCCCTCTCCCGCACGGGAGAGGGGGCCCGCGTGCGAGCGGGAAGCGGCGGAGCCCGGCACCGACGGCCTCTGCGAACAGGACAGACCCCGCACGTCCATGGTTTCCGCCGCCTGAAGGCCGCCCCGCAAATCGTGACCATCGCGGCAGCGGGCGGTTCGGGCTGTTGCGAGGCGCGGGCGGGGCGGGCGGGATTCGATAAAATTGCGCGCATCCGCTTCAGCGCGGCACAGGGCGGCGGCCCGCATCGTGACCCTCACGGATGGGGATGGTCTCGATGCGTTACCGGAACACACTCGCTCTCGCGGCGCTGGTGCTGGCGGCCCTGGCCGGGGCCGCCCGGGCGCAGACGCAGGCGGCTCTCCCCGCCCCCACCGCCGGCGCCCCCGCGACGGGCGAGGCCCGGCCGATCCTCGCCTGGGTGGCGTTCTGCCAGGCCTACGCCTCCGAATGCGCGCTCGACCGTAACGAGCCCGCCCGGATCACCCTGACGCCCGCGCTCTGGAGCACCATCGTGACGGTCAACCGGCAGGTGAACCGGGCGGTCCGCGCCATGACCGACCTCGAGCATTGGGGCACGGCCGACCGCTGGGACCTGGCGGAGGACGGCATCGGCGATTGCGAGGATTTCCAGCTCCTCAAGCGCCACCGCCTCGCCGCGGCGGGCCTGCCGCGCCGGGCCATGCGGATGACCGTCGTCATCGACGAGAAGGGCGAGGGCCACGCGGTGCTGAGCGTCCTCACCGACCGCGGCGACTTCGTGCTCGACAACAAGACGAGCGCGGTGCTGCCCTGGCACCAGACCGGCTACACCTTCATCAAGCGCGAGAGCGGCGAGGCGCTCGCCTGGGTCTCGCTCGGCGGCATCACCTCGCCCGCCACCACCGCCAACCGCTGACGTCTCACGCCGCCCGCCGGGCTAGGCGCCGGTGCAGCCGGTCGATATGAGCCTCGAGCCGGGTGATGAAGCCGGACAGGTGCGGCGCGAATCCCTGCAGGCAGGCGAGGTCGCGCAGCAGGATGTCGAGGGCGACCACGCGATCCGCGGCGACGGGGAAGGCCGCCACGTGCCGCTCGACCGCGTGCTCGGCCAGCCCCATCGCGCCCACCCGGTCATCCTCGGCGAGCGCGCGAATCAGGCGGAGTAGGCTCGGCTGCGTCACGGTTTCCCTCCGCTCCCGGTCCCGGCACCGATCCTGTATGGTCCGGTACCGTCGCGCTCAGACGACGGGCGAAAGCGGGCGAAATCGTGAAGCCGCCGGCGCGGCGGCGGGTCGGGCCGCGCGTCTGGCCGGTACGGTTGCAACCATGCATCACCGTCCCGGATTGGAACCAAACCTGCGCGAGCGCGTTAATTTAGGTTTAACTTTCCATTGAGCCCCGGACCGGGCCGTGTCAGCTTTGCCGCCTGAGCTTTCTGGTCGGCGGAGCGTCGGGCATGCGGCAGGCGGTTTTCGGGTCGAGCGGCGGCGCCGATGCCGCCGCGATCGCCCGCATCGTGCTCGGGCGGATGGGCCGCGCGGCGGCCTTTGGCCTCGTCGGCACGATCCTGATGCTCGGGGGCGCGGCCACACAGGCGCGCACCGGCCCGGCCCTGCCGGAGGACGGCGCGCCCGTCGAGACCGGCCCGGCCGCCCGTCCCGTCGCCGCCTGGACCGCCTTCTGCGCCCGGATGCCGGCCGAGTGCACGGTCGACACGAGCGAGCCCGCCTTCATCCCGCTGAACGCCGCCCTGTGGCGGACGCTGTCGAGCGTCAACCGCCGGGTGAACGCGCGCATCAAGCCGATCACGGACCAGGCACATTGGGGCGTGGTCGACCGCTGGGACTATCCCGACGACGGCTTCGGCGATTGCGAGGATTACCAGCTTCTCAAGCGCCGCATGCTGGTGGAGCGCGGGCTGCCGCGCCGGGCGCTGCGCATGACGGTCGTGATCGACGATATCGGCGAGGGCCACGCGGTGCTGATGGTGCGCACCGACCGGGGCGACTTCATCCTCGACAACAAGACCAACACGGTCCTGTCCTGGCGCAGCACCGGCTATTCCTACATCAAGCGCGAGGGCCAGGACGGGAGCCAGTGGGTCGCGCTCGACGGCGGCGCCTCGCCGGTGACGACCGCGAACCGCTGACGGCTTCGCGCCTGCTCAGGTCTCGACGATCAGCGCCGCCGAACGGCGCCGCTCAGGTCTCGACGATCAGCGCCGCCGAACGGCGCCGCTCAGGCGCTGGCGATCAGCGCCGCCGAACGGCGCCGCTCAGGCGCCGACGATCAGCGCCGCGAGGTCGAGCGCGACGCGGCCGGAGAGCAGGCCCCAGCCGCAGGCGATCATGGTGGCGAGCATCACGAAGGGGATCGGGCGCCCCTCGATCCGCCGCCCCCGCACCGTGTTGCGCAGGATGATGAACGGTGCCGAGAAGGCGAGCACCGGCAGCGCGGCAAGAGCGGCGACGCCGCCGGCCTCGAGCAGGCTGAAGCTCGCCCGGCGCTCCGTGAACAGCTCGAAGGCGCTGGCGAGCAGGCCCGACAGGGCGAGGCCGATGCAGAGGGTCTGGATCGAATCGAGGGCCTGGGGGCTCAGGGCCGGCACGCGCGCGCTCCACCGTTAAGAAAAAGTGAAGCGCACTCTGCCCCAGCGTTGACGAAACGTTAAGCACGGGCCGGGGTTAGGGTTAACCCCGTGCACAGGCGACGCGGGCCGCGCGCGGCCGCTTCGCCTCGCGCCGAGCCGGCGGCCACCTCGGCGAGTGACGCTCAATCCTCGAGGTCGATGTCGAGGATCGCCATCCGGAACATGAAGGAATCGTCGCCGTCCTCCTTGTCGTCGGAGATGACGCCGATGGATTCCTCGCCGACGAAGACCTCGGCGGAATCCGCCGACTTCATCGCGGCGACGCGGATATTGGCGTTGGCGAACGTGCGGCGCAGGTAGCCCTGCAGCTTCGCGATCTCGGTCTTGGTCACGCTGTGGCGCCTCTCGCGGTTCTCGTGCAGAAGGGCGGAGCGGCCGGGGCGCGGGCCCCGGGCGCCCCGGCGTCCGGGTGGGCTTGCCGGGTGGGCTTGCCACGTCGCTCCCGGGCGGGCAAGCGCCTCCCGGCCGGGACGCCTCCCCTCAGATGCCCTCGGCCATGTGGATGAACTGGTCCATGCTGACGAGCTGGTCCATGGCCCGCGCCGGCTCGGCGCAGCCCGCCGTGCCGACGACCCGGGCCGGCACGCCGACGACGGTGGTGTTCGGCGGCACCGGCCGCAGCACCACCGAGCCCGCGGCCACGCGCGCGCAGGCCCCCACCTCGATGTTGCCCAGGATCTTGGCGCCCGCCCCGATCATCACGCCGCGGCGGATCTTCGGGTGGCGGTCGCTGCCCTGCTTGCCCGTGCCCCCGAGGGTGACGGCGTGCAGGATCGAGACGTCGTCCTCGATCACCGCGGTCGAGCCGACCACGAGGCCGGTGGCGTGGTCGAGGAAGATCCCGCGCCCGATCCGGGCGGCCGGGTGGATGTCGCACTGGAAGACTTCCGAGGAGCGGCTCTGCAGGTAGAGGGCGAGGTCGCGCCGGCCGTGGCCCCAGTACCAGTGGGCGAGGCGATGGGCCTGGATGGCGTGGAAGCCCTTGAAGTAGAGGACCGGCTCGATCGCCCGCGCGGTGGCGGGGTCGCGGTCCATCACCGCCACGATGTCGGCCCGGAAGGCCTCGCCGATGCGCGGATCGTCCTGCAGCGCCTCGTGGAAGCCGTGGGCCACGAGCTCGCTGGGCAGCGAGGCGTGCCCGAGCCGCGCCGCGACGCGGTGGGCCACCGCGCCCTCAAGCGTCGGGTGGTTCAGGATCGTGGCGACGATGAAGGAGGCGAGCTGCGGTTCCTCGCGCAGCACCGTCTCGGCCTCCTGGCGCAGGCGCGACCAGACCGGATCGCACACGCCGGCGATCGAGTCCTGGCCCGCGGCGGGGCTGGCGATCGACGGGCTGGCGGACATGGGCTCCTCCTGGAACGGACCTGAGCTGGCCGGAACGCTTTTAGCGCAGATCGGGCACGGGGGGAAAAGTCGGTTCGCCCGCGGGGGGCCAAACGCGGCATTCGTTCTCGCCGCACTGCGTCAACCGCCTGAGCGTGGGGTTGCGTTCCCGCCCGATCAAGGTCCCGCGGCACGCGGCGCCCCGCCGCGCACGATCCCGTGACCGCGAGCCGGCCGCGGCTCAGGCGCTGCGCCGCTCGGCCCCCGCCCCGAACCGGCCCTCGATCACCGCGGCGAGGCGGTCGACCATGGTCTCGACCGGGATGTCCGAGGTGTCGACCACCGCGGAGGCGCGGGCATAGAGGGGCTCGCGGCTCGCCAGCACCGCGCGCAGCTCCTGCATGGCGGTGGCGTGGTCGCCGGTGCGGGCGAGGTTGTCCTGGTTGCGCACCCGCTGCATGTGCTCCTCGGGGCGGGCCTTGAGCCAGACCGTGAAGAAGGCCTGCAGCAGCAGATCGTAGGTCAGCGGCTCGGCCACGATGCCGCCGCTCGTCGCGAGGATGAGCGGGCCCGGATGCTCGGTGAGGCGGCGGAGCGCCGCCTGCTCCAGGCGCCGGTAGCCCTCCTGGCCGTAGATCGCGAAGATCTCCTTCACCGAGAGCGCGTTCTCGCGCTCGATCTCGGCGTTGAGCTCCACGAAGGTCCAGCCGAGCCGCTCGGCCGTGAGGCGCCCGAGGGTCGACTTGCCGGCGCCGCGCAGGCCGATCACCGCGACGCGGGCCTTCGGCGCGTTGCCGCCTCCGCCCCCGCCGCCGCCCGCCAGCAGCGCCTTGGCGGCCGCGACCTGCTCGGGGCTCGCCTGGGCCACGAGGTCGCGCATCACCTGCCAGTCCGGCGCGGTGTCCTGGCCCGCGATCAGGTCGTCGAGGCGCACCCCCATGGCGTTGGCCACCCGCCGCAGCAGGATGATCGAGACGTTGCCCTGCCCGCCCTCGAGCTGCGCGATGTAGCGCTCTGACAGGCCCGAGGTCTGAGACAGGAGCTTGCGCGAGAGGCCGCGCACCGTGCGCGCGTGGCGCACCCGCCGCCCGAGGTCGGTCAGAAAGAGAGCTTCTTGTTCCATCGCGCCGGTCATGGCGTCGCCTGTCTTCCCAATCTCTCGAGCAAGGCTGCTGCCCAGCGAGCGCGTTCATACAAGAGCCTTGCGGTCTCGTCTCCACACGGCGGCGCAGGGGCAGGATTGTGCGCATTCCTGTGGATGGAGATCCGCGCGGACCTGCGACGTGGAACTGTTGTTCCGTGGTCGAGGCGATCCGGTGACGGGCCGGTGTTCACGCCGCCGGCGCTCCCTGCGAGGCGCGTGCCAACCGGCATGTGCTCACGCAGGACGACCGGGTCAAGGCGCGGCGGGCGGCTCCAGGGCCACGCGCGGGTCAGGGCCGAGGCTCCGCGGTGCCGGACGGCCGGGAGCCGGCCGCTCCGCATGGCGCCCCGGGCCGGTGCCTAGCGGGCGGGCGGCAGGGCCGTCGCTTCGAGCACGGGCGCCGCCTTCGGGGCGGGCACGGCCGGCCGGGCGAAGGCGGCGAGGAGCTGGGCGGTGGGGCGGCGCGGCGGCAGCGGCACCTCGACGGCCCCGGACGCGGCCCCGGCGGCCTGCACGGCCTCGGCGGTCCGCGCGGCCGCCTGCGGGGCGAGCGAGACCGAGGCGAGATCCTGGGCGCTCGGCGCCGGGCTCGCGGCGGCGAGGCCGCCCGCGAGGGAGCCGGGGCGGCGCGGTGGCAGCGGCACCTCGACCGGCGCGGCGGCCTGCATCTGCGCGGCGGCCGGGCCGGCCTGGGGCGCGAGGGAGACCGCCGCGAGATCGGATGCGGGCGCGAGGCTCGCGACCTGCGCGCCGGCCGACAGCGAGGCGGGGCGGCGGGGCGGCAGCGGCACCTCCACCACCTCGGCCGGCGCGGCGGCCGCGGCGTAGGCCAGCGCCTGCCCGGCGGCCGGATCCTGGCTCGGGCGCAGGGCGAACACGCTGGCGAAGCTCACCGCCGAGGAGGCGGCGACGAGGGCGGGCGCCGCCTCCTCGGCCACCTCGGTCACGATGCCCTGGCGCTTGGCGGCGTAATAATAGCCGCGGTTGTAGTAATGATAGGCCTTGGCGAGGTCGCCCTTGGCGGTGCGGTAGGCACCCGCCAGATAGGCGATCCCGTAGCGCAGGTTGACCTTCGGGTCGTAGAGGCCGCTGGCCTCGCCCCGGTAGCCGAGCCCCCGCGCGGTGGCGTGCTTGATCTGCA
Source organism: Methylobacterium nigriterrae (assembly GCF_037106235.1). Classification (NCBI taxonomy): domain Bacteria; kingdom Pseudomonadati; phylum Pseudomonadota; class Alphaproteobacteria; order Hyphomicrobiales; family Methylobacteriaceae; genus Methylobacterium; species Methylobacterium nigriterrae. Next base: position 57,746 of record NZ_JBAWTG010000034.1, read on the forward strand.
TCAGCCCGAGGGCGCTGCCGCCCTTCGCGTTCGGGTTGTAGTTGCTCTCGCGCTTGACGACCTGATGCACGAAGGCGGCCGGCACCCCGTTCGCCCGCGCCTGCTCCTCGATCAGGGCATCGATGTTGTCGCGCGCGGCCTGCGCCAGGACCGGGGCCGGCACGGCCGCCAGGGTAACGGCGAGGAGCAGGAGGCGCTGGTTCATTCGCGAGACCCGGATGTTCTTCTGTACGGTCTCGATCGAGTCGAAATGAGGCTGGAAAGCGGCTGCGCGGCGTCCGGCTGTGGGCAGCGCGGCCATTGCGGGGCGCCTGTGCCATGTGCGCCACAGCACACGAGCCAGGGCGGCGCCCCCCACCTCTCCCGTTCGGGAGAGGTCGAGTCCGCGAAAGCCGACCGGGTGAGGGATCAGGTCCATCCGGATACGGCGTACCGCTCACCCCAGCCCTCTCCCGAACGGGAGAGGGGGGCGCGGCGCGGGCAGGATGCCTCAGCCGAGGATGAAGCGCGCCACCCCCCGCGCGAACCCGTCCGCGTCGTTGGTGCCCGTCACGGCGCTCGCCCGGGCCCGGACCGCGGGCTCGGCGTTGCCCATCGCGACCGAGAATCCGCTCGCCGCGAACAGGGCGGTGTCGTTGCCGGCATCGCCGAAGGTGGCGATGCGCTCGGGCGGGATGCCGAGGTGGCGGCTCATCCAGCCGACGAAGCTGCCCTTGTCGAGGCCCGGCGGCGTCACGTCGAGGTAGTAGGCCTGCGAGCGGTGGACCGCGGCGCCGGCGCCGAGGGCGGCCGCGATCTCGCCCTCGCAGGCCGCCAGATGAGCGAAATCCGGGCTGACGCCGACGATCTTGGAGGCGGCCAACAGGAGCGGGGCGAGGTCGGCGACGATGTCGGGCTCGACCTGCAGCGTGCGCCGCTCGACGTCGGTGTAGGGAGCCGCCCCGTCGCGCAGCGACCAGCGCCCGTGCGCGAACACCCAGACGTCGAGGCCGGCGGCCGCGAGGCGGGCCGCCGCCTCCCGGGCGACCGCCTCCGGGATCAGCGTCTCGCTCAGGGTGGCGAGGTCCGGCCCGACCACGCTCGCCCCGTTGAAGGCGGCCATGGGCAGCGTCAGGCCGAGCTCCCGCACGAGGCTCGCGAGCCCGACCGGCGGACGGCTCGACGCCACCGTGAAGCCGATTCCCGCCGCGCGCAGGCGCCCGGCCGCCTCGGCGGCCGCGGGCGTCACCCGCTTGTCGGTGGTGACGAGGGTGCCGTCGACGTCCGTGATCACCAGGGCGATGTCCGGCCGCCCCTGCCCGCCCGTGTCCATCTCAGCCCCGCCCCTCCGGTTCCGGCTGGCCCGGGAGGCCGAGCCGCGCGACGATCTCGGCGGCAACCCGCTCGGGCGGGTTCTCGATCCCGACCGCCACCGCGCGCTCGCCGGGCCCGGGGGGCTCGAGGATCGCGAACTGGCTGTCGAGGAGGCGGGGCGGCATGAAATGGCCCCGCCGCCCCGCGAGCCGGGCCGCGATCAGGTCGCGGCTGCCGTCGAGATAGGCGACGCGGACCTGCGGCCGGCCCCGCGTCAGCACGTCCCGATAGGACCGCCGGAGCGCCGAGCAGACCACCACGCCGGCCTCGCCCGCCGCGAGGCGGTCGTCGATCCAGCGGGCGATCGCCCGCAGCCAGGGGGCGCGGTCCGCGTCGTCGAGGGCGAGCCCGGCCTGCATCTTGGCGATGTGCTCGGGCGTGTGCAGGCTGTCGCCGTCGAGGAAGAGCCAGCCGAGCCGCGCGGCGAGGCGGGACGCCACCGTGCTCTTGCCCGAGCCCGACACGCCCATCACCACGATCACCTGGGGCGGGACGTCCGGGTTCGGTCGGGGCAAGGGCGCGTCCGGGGTTCGCGAGGGGCTGCCCCCGGGTCTTAGAGCACGATGCGGAAAAGTGGAATCCGGTTTTCCGGAATCATCGTGCGGCCACAATACGATAGAGCATGCTGCCGTTTCCGCGAAAGTGCGGCATGCTCCGAGGTCGGGCCGCGCGGTGCCAAGGTATGCCGCCCGGATGTTCTGCCGAGGCGTCCCTGCGAGGCGTCCCTGCGAGGCGTCCCTGCGAGGCGCTTCCGCGAGGCGCCCCTGGAAGGCGGCCGTTCGGGGCGTGCCGGGCAGGCGCCCGGCGCGCGGTCGCCGACGTGTGGGCAGCGGGGACAGCGGCGGGCGCCCCGCGGCCGGCGGCGCAGTGTGACACCCCCGCCACGGACAGTGACGTGCCTTTCGGCTAGGCAGCAGGCTAGAGAAACCGGCAGGCGGTCCTGGATGCGCGCTCTCCCCCTCCTCCTGTGCACCGCGCTGACGGTGTCGGGCTGCTCGGTATTGCCGGCTTCGGGTCCGACGGCGAGCGCGGTGGCGTCGGGGGCCGAGGTGTCGACGAGCGCGGGCGTGTTTGCCCGCTACGAGCTT